>NZ_JAVCWF010000011.1 GCF_031085375.1 Lactiplantibacillus brownii | reverse complement strand
AATAAAACTCCTCTCATCTGGCCACGTGAGAAGAGTTAATCTGCATGTATTACTTTACTAAAATCAGCCAGAAGCCTTGACGGTCAACTACCCAAGCCTTAAACTATGTCTAGTAAATAAAAATACGATTTTACAAGATTAACTCACGTGTTCGAGGTCGCCAAACTTTCGAAGCTCACGTGGGTTTTTTTATATTCATTTTATAAACTCATAATACGCCTAAGCCCAGTTGTGTCAAGGGTTTATCCCGATTTTTTAAAATGACGTTGTTTCTAATAGTATCAAGATAAGAAGAAACTGGCAAAAAAACGCCAGTTTCAACCCCTCGGGTGCTGACGCCCCGAACCCAGTCCAAGCTGTGCCAGCTTGACCGCCTAAATGAGCGGGAGCTCCCGCTCAAACTCACCCCGCACTCGCCGTGAGGCAGGAAAGCAAAGTTTAGGAAACTTTGGCTTTCAGCCAATTCAGTGTCTGGGTTTGGTTAGTCAATCAACTCCTTAAAGCCTCAAAAAGGGACTAACTGCTAAAGCAGTAAGTCCCTTTAATTCGATTTACCGTTGACTGACGGCCATTAAACAGCTCCAATACTCATCAGCGGTTAAATTAAAGCCATAGACCAAATTCAAAGGCTTGGACCATCTAATTCATCATGTTGCCCCTCTGAACGCTCCTGTGGCCTCTGAGGGGCTTTTTTAGATAGTTCCTTTAGTCCAGCTCGCTCTAGCCACTCATTTGGTAAGCCAACACCTAATTTGCACTGTAAGAACCGGTCAACGCTCCGAACAATTCCTTGTAACGTATCCACTAATTTTTGGAGCTTCTCATTTTTCTTGCTTAAATCATAATTATTGTCTTTAACTTCAAGCAGTTGATAATTTAGGCTTTGATTATCAAGTTTTAAACGGTTCTGTTGTTGATTATAAATATCACTGACAGCTGCTCGAGATTCTAAGTCATGAAGATCACTTTTTCTAACAACCACTTTATCCTTGCTTAAAAAAGTAGGTTTGCTCTCAATTTCTTGCTGATCACGAGGTTTAAGTTCAGCAAGGCGTTTTCTGGCATCTTCAAGTTCAGCTTGTATTTCTTGTTTTTGAAGCGTCGCCTTTTTCAAATCTTCCCGCATAGCTTTATATTCTGGCACCGTTAAACTTTTACGTTCCGATTCTTGAACCCCACGTTGAATATTAAAACCATGCTGTTGCAAATAAGTCGGTAATTGATCTTGAATATCTCGCAAAGCCGTGCGATTAAATACTCGCTTAGCAGACAACTTATGTTCATCATCAAAGGGCACAATTCCCATATGCATATGTGGCGTACTCTCATCAAGATGAACAATTGCATAACGAATATTTTCTTCACCAAATTTTTCAGCAAAATAATTCTTCGCCGTTTCAAAATATTTGCGGGTATCAGCCGCCGTCAAATCGGCAAAGAAATTACTATCGCTCGAAATAATCCATTCATTGACTAAAACGGCATCTTTTCTGACCGCTCGCTGACTGGTTTTATGCTCGTTAATATAAGCCTCAATATCCGTTTTGAAATGGTTAGTCCGACCAGCAACTAAATCATAATTTAAGCCAGAACGGTCAACGTCAATATCAGTATTTTTGTGATGTTGCGTTCGGCGTTGATCATGATTACCCAAGCCAACTAAATTATCAGCTTTTAATTTCTGCATATTAGCCACTAAATAACTCATTTCACCACTCCATTCCCAAACAGATAAATTTGGTTAGAGCATAGCACAGAATTCGGAAAACCTCCATGCAAGGTATAGCCCAATATACTTTACCTTGTAAAGTTTGGACTCTGCGAGGCCGGTTTTGCCGCTGGCAAAAAAATAATACCTTAACAATGTTCATCAAAAATAAAATTTCTCAAAACATGTAAAAGTTTTCTTTGAATTTCTACAGGTTCAGTTTTTCTTTTCTCAAATTCTCTAATATAATCATCGCTTTGATCAGCACTCATATTTCTAAGATTATTACCAGATCCTCGAGTAGCTATCAATTCATAGTAAGCGAACAACGATTGCACGATTTTATCCACTATTTCAAGAATACTATTTGGAATTGCAAGAGTTCCTTCAACAAAATTTCTCAAAGCTAGTAAATCACTATTCAAATTAGGAATAGAATCTTTACCGGCATATTCTCCAATTTTATTATGAAGTGCTCCAGCTTTCTCAAAAAAAATATTTATAAATTCCTGCAAAACAACAAACATATTAGAATTATCAGTATAATTTGTAACTTCAGAAATGAATTTTACATCAGAATTACTAATAATATTACCGTTAAAATTACCAGAAGAAGTATTAGAACAATTATCTTGACTGGTCTGATTACCTTTTTTCATGCTTCTCACCTTCACTATTATCAACATTGACACTAGAATTATCGATATTATTACCATTGAAACTTCCCTTAATATTTTTCGAACTGTTAATAGTCTTTTTATTTGGTAAATTCTATAATTAATCCGAACAAAAATTAAAAAAAGCTCAAAGCAATCACTTCCCCCCTCACTTATAATATAGACAATAAATCATTAAACAAAATAATTCTTACGCTGATAATCCCATTTAGCAATAATCTCACGCACCACTTGATCAACCTTTTGATCATCACTATCCGTATTAATCAAATCACCATTTTCAACGTCTTCCAATTGCAACTGTTTGCGAATTTCTTTCAGTAACCCACCATAACTAATTTGGCGGGAACCAGCCAAAGCTTGTTCCAGATCGTCAATCACCTGTAAGTCTTGTTCTGGATTATGCGTCAAAATATCTTTAGACTTTACCTGATATTTAGCCGTTTCTTGAGCACTGGCCAATAAAGAATTTTTATGGCGATTCACATTCGGTTTAACTGCCTCAACATTCACAACTGGCATATAAGTTAATTTCATAGCTCGTTGCCAATATCCAGTCCATTCCGCCTGTGAAATATAATTATCAGTTCCCGTAAAATAGCTTGATTTCATAAAAAGCAAGACATGCATATGATGGTGATACATCGGCTGATCTACTTCATGATTAACGGTCACTTCAGTTGAACGCACATAGCCCAGCAAATTTTTAGCCGCTTTTTTATATTGAAAAATTTTTGCAATTGCCCGTCCCATTTGCCGTAATTCACTCTTTAGTTGCTCACCAGTTGTATTCTCAACCGTCAGCGTTAAAAATAAGAACCGACCTGTTTTTCGTTGTTTAACTGCTTCTGCCAAAATTTGCGTTAACTGATTAGACTGCTTCATTGCCCGCCGCCAATTGCACAAAGGACACAAACGAGAATGACAAAACCAAGTCTGCGCTAATTTCTTATGACCTTGTTCATCTTCCACAAAGCGCAAAACTTCCCCACATTCTTTAACCCGGTGAGCTTTCTTATAATTCAATATTTGCAAATAGTCACCATACTGCAAATTCTCTAACTTACGCTCTCGCCACGGACGAACTTTCCCTGACCGAGATTTATCAACTAAAACTTTTCTATCAGTCAA
>NZ_JAVCWF010000010.1 GCF_031085375.1 Lactiplantibacillus brownii | reverse complement strand
GGTAGATTGCAAATTTAATCCGAATTTTTGGACAAATTTGTCAGCATAACCTGATACGGTGTTTGCCAGTCGAGTATTTTAAGCGGTCGCTGGTTAATTTGGAGTAACGTCGTCGTTAAATCTTGAGCACTAATGTGCTCAAAACATGTTCCTTTAAGGTAGAAATAACGCAAATTCCGATTAAAGCGTTCATTACTACCACGTTCAGCTGGCGTATAAGCATGGCAGTAATAGGTCTTAATACCATATTGTGATTCAAGTGATACTAGCCCACTAAACTCAGTGCCACGGTCCACAGTAAAGCTGTGCACCGGACCATTAAAAGTGGTTAGGAACTTAGTTAGTGCTTCATTAACAGTCGCTGTCGTCCGATCTTTTAACCGGTATGCCCAAAGGAACCGTGATTTGCGATCGATTAAAGTTAATAAAACTGCCTTACTATGCCCACGAGGACCAACGACTGTATCTAGTTCAAAATCGCCGATGTGCTTACGTTGATTAATCATCATGGGACGCTGTTCAATTGATCGCCCCAAAGATTGATTATATTTGGATCGTTGGTCAATGTTACGCCGTTGGCGTACGCCATGTTCAGGTAGATCATTCAAGGAGAAACTAATTCTCCCCTGATTTAGCCAATTATAAATAGATTTAGTAGCTAGTTTAAATTCATGAGCAATCATTCCTGGTGACCAGCTTAGACGTAAATGGTTGAGAATTTTTTGCTTTAACTCATCGCTCAGCTTAGTTTTCCGACCACATCGTGATCGCTTGTATTCGGCATCTGTTCGTGCTAATTCAGCCTGATAAGGTTGGCATCGAGATAATTCATAAGAAATTGTTGACGGTGATCGGTTCAGCCGAACGCCCATTTGGATATTGGACAGCCCTAGTTCACAAAAGGTTTCGATTTTAATTCGTTCGGAATAGGCTATACTAGACAAAAGATCAGCTCCTAAAAGATGGGTTTGTGGTAAACACCATTTTAAAGGAAGCTGATCTTTTTTGTCCGAACAGCGTTCGGATTAATTTTACAATCTACCTTAAACTCACTTTTTTACATAGAAGTATATCAAAAATCATAGATTTTAGACAGCTTCTTAGGCAATAGCGCAAAAACGACTTTAGTTAACTAAATTTTGTAATAGTTGTACATTGACCGCCATTCTGGGAAAACGTCTGGAACTTGGTGCCATTGGCAATCGTTTTTCAAGACATATAGGACCGCACAGATGGTCTCGTAGAGGCCATACTTCCAAGGCTTAGTTTGCTTGCAAAAATTTTCTAAAGCTGGTCGAATTAATTAATCGTAAACACCAACAACTGAGTGGTTTTCAGGATTGAAAATTTTTTCAACAAATGCGTCGGCATAATCTGAATAACTGATAAAACTCTTACCAGATTCGTTCACACCTAATTTATTACCAGAAAAAGCATGACGGCCTGTGTGGGGTGCATCAAAGTCCATTACTGCTGGGGGAGCCATGTAGGTCCAATCAAAATCCTTAACTTTAGCTAGTTTTTCAAATGCAGTTACTTCGGCCTCCGCAATGGGCTTGAATTCTGCCGGGACTTCCGGTGTGTCAACCAATCTGGTCTTTTCGTCAACTAATAAAACTCCCGCTCCACCAGCAAATACTAAGCGGGTTTTAGTACCTCCTAAAATACTGATTAAATGTTCAGTAGATGTGATGAACTGTTTTGGGTCATTCAAGGGTGCATTGAAAGCATTTACTAGAACGTCTAACCCCTTAATATCGCCAGATGTCAGATTGAAAATATCTTTCTCAATAACTGGAATATTAGTTACTAGCTTAGACTTGTTTCGAACAATGCCAATTGGCTTCTCGCCCTTATCAAGTAATTTTTCAACTAACAAGTTGCCTAATTTACCTGTTGCACCAATAATACCGATATTCATAATCTTTCTCCTTTAAATTAAGATATTTGTGTACTTATTATGGTAAAATACTTGGTTATAAATGTAAATAAAATATGTTATAGTAACCTAGTTACTAATTAGTAACTATAGAAAGAAGGGCGTATATGACAGATTTAAAGTACTTAGAGCTCCCACAGTGTCCAGTTGCAACTACTGCTCTTTTAATTGGTGATCACTGGAAAATATTGATTATTCGTGAATTATTAAATGGCACTAAACGTTTCAGTGAATTAGCCAAGGGGCTGGACGGCGTATCGAACAAAGTATTGTCACAGCATTTAAAAATCATGGAAATCCGTGGGTTAATCCATAGAGAAGTATACGCAGAAGTACCTGTTAAAGTAGAATATTCTTTAACAAGTATTGGGTGGAAATTAAAACCGTTAATTCGTGAAATGTGGAAATGGGGAGAAATATACAAAGAATCTATACACACAAATGATGTTTAAAATAAAGTTCAATATTGAAAATTTATGATTGTTAAGTTTATGTCTGCTTACAGCAAAGGCAAATATTTTAAAAAATTAATTGGTATTTATGACAGCTGTAATAACAGAAATAAATAATCGCACATTTGATAAAATGACTGAATGAGGGAATATCATTAATTGACTTCAGAGCTGATTGGTGTGGGCCCTGTAAATAATGGATCCAGTTTTGTACCATCTTTCCGAGGAAGAGCAATTTGGGAAAAATCAATTCCTTCTCGATTAACATCGACCATAGTCGTGCAATTGCTCAAAAATTAGGCATCCAGGGAATTCCAACATTAATTATTAAAAAATGGCAAATTGGTAAACAAACTGGTCGGGGAACAACCAGCGCCGTTATATAGTTGGAATACTAAAAACAGTTAGTTTAATACTTTAAGGAGATCAACCATGTCAAATATACTAAAAAGCGCTGCAACCACCCAAATACAAAATCGATTAAGCCGCGCTAGCGGGCAAATTAAAGGTGTTATTCATATGATGGAAACAGGCCGAGACTGTAAGGAAGTTATCACTCAACTAGTAGCTGCTAAGGCGAGTTTTGATAAAACTATTAAACTAATTATTGCAGAAAACATTCGTGGCTATTCTGAGGTTAAAAATACTCAAGAACAGTACAGCCAAGCAATAAAAGTTTTGCTAAATGGCAAATAGGGCATACCTTAATAGCCATTTCGTGTCTCACAATCTATTTAAGTTAGATATGTTCATTAGAACTGTCTAAATTAAACCCTATAACAGAGAATAATAGTGGCACAGTCTAAAATACAGATGTGTTTGAGAAAAACTTTCAAATAAGCTTTGTCCCTATATTAGGGACTATAATTCACAAATCGCCCCTCGAAAACATTGAAAGAATAACCCCCAAAATCTATAATATAGATCTTGGGGGTTATTTATTTTAATATTAAAGAAATAACTTCTTTTATTCGTCATTTTTTCGATACCTTTTGGCACGATTTTGACCAGGAAATAAATGATCATGCGATCCGACTCGAATGCCAATTAAGACTAGTTCATCTTTATCAATCGTATAAACCACCAGGACATCGTTAGTTTCGCTTGGTGTTTTGTTTTTCGGGGTATCTCGTAAGTGAAATTCATTATAACCGCTCATGCGCCGATTAAGCTCATGATCCTCAAATTCTGGTGGTAATTGTTGTTGCTCAAGCAACAGGTCAATGGCTGCTCGAACTTCATCAATAATAGATTTGTCTAAACTGGCTAACCGTTTTAGATCAGCATTAAAGGTTGCACGTGGTTTAAATCTTAGTTTTTTCATTATTTAAACTGACCCCAATAATCATCATCTGATGCAACAATTTCATCGTCAGGTAAAACATGGCGTTTAATTAACTGATCACGTGCAATTGCATATTCTAACGAACCTTCTTTAGCTTTTAATGCTCTTTCTAGCCAGTCCATTTTTTCTTGTGAAACGATGGCTACTGCGCGACTATTTGAACGAGCAATATAAACGGTTTCATCTTCGTCATTAACTTGATCTAAATATTTTTTTAGGTTAGCGCGAAAATCACTCTGTGTTAGTGCTAATGTCATATTTACCACCCTTTCTTTGTACTTAATATTGTACTTTAATTTGTACTAAAAATCAATTTTTTTTTAAGGAGCTAAAACTATGCAACAAGTTGTCTTACCCATCAAAGATTCAAACGTTCTCAAAGAGGTGCAAGATACCTTACTCAACAACTTTAAAGCTGGCCGACGTAACTATACGATTTTTCAAGTTGGTAAAGCGACGCTACTGCGAGTGAGTGACGTTATGGGCTTAAAACAAACCGATATTTTTAATCCGGACGGTTCTATTAAACAAAATGCGTTTATTCATGACCGAAAAACTGGTAAACCGAATACCTTGTACCTTAAACCTGTTCAAACAGAGCTCTTATTGTACCGTCAATGGCTGCTTGATCATAAGCTGGATTCTGAATGGCTCTTTCCGTCCATTCAACACCCAGAACGGCATATTACGGAAAAACAGTTCTACAAAATTATGAGTAAGGTTGGCGATCTTTTAAGCATTAATTACCTTGGTACCCACACGATGCGCAAAACTGGGGCTTATCGCGTTTATACGCAATCCAATTACAATATTGGCTTAGTCATGCACTTATTAAATCATTCCAGTGAAGCCATGACTTTAGCTTATTTAGGCTTAGACCAGGCCAGTACCGAAACTATGTTAGATCAAATTGATTTTGGTTAGTTTTATTTGGATTTTTGGTTGTTGACGAAGGCAACTTCTGAGACAGATTTTAAGCACAAACACCAGCAATTTTAATTGTGGTGTGTAAGTGCGCATTGACCTCGTTTCACTCGGTCTGCTGATAACCATGAAATCAGTTTTTGCCGTTGTTGAATTGACTGTATTTTAAATTCAATTTATGTTTGCACCTAACGAAGATTGTTATGTTTTAAATATTTAAAAAGTGTTGCAGATCATGCTGTTTTAAGCCAAAATTTTTTAGTCGCTTTGTGCAGATAATTTTTATAAGCTTGGTAACAAATTTTGAATAACGGTGCTGTAAGATCTGTGAATTTAAACTGAAAGCATTATTTTGATGTTAGGGGTCATTAAGATTGACGAAAAGAAAGTATTAAAACCAATTGATGAAATGCTTGCTGATCCTTGGCAAGTTGATATTCAAGAATTGTTTGAAGCTTCTGTCAATAAACCTGACGAGATCAACAAGGATTTGATGATTCCCTGTATACTTATATTTTGCAAAAAAGACAAGAAGATATTATTAATCGTCCTGGTTTCGTCATCTAGCCCTCTAAAAGCTCACTGAGGGCCTTTTATTTTTGTTTTGGTATAAATATATATAAATAGTCTTAAAGTCCCTAGAAACGAAAAATAAGGCCCTAAAAAACGAACATAGCAGCTAAATTCTTGTTGAGATTCAGAAAAACTAACTGTTTGCTGTCAATGGTAGCGGATGAGCGCAGCGTGGGAGCATAAGGAATTGACAGCTCTAAACCAGTCTTAACACTGAATTGGCGAAAGCCAAAGTTTCTATAAAACTTTGCTTCCGTACTACGACTAGCCAACCATAACCTAACACGGGGGCAAAGGGTCACGTCCCTTGCTCACATTATGTATATACAAGATTTATGTAGATAAAATATACGTTTTATTTAATAATCATTAAATTAGTTAATAGCAATGTTGGTTTCCAATGATTGTTTTCTCTCTTTTTACCTGGTCGTTCTACAAATCCTGTAAACGTATATCTTTTTTCGTGGTCTAATTCTTGAAGTTTTTTTCTCATTTTTTAATCATTTAGTGTTTATTACTTGTAATTTAACCTAGGCTAGCCCTATAAGTTTATACATTTATAAATACATTTAAATACATTATAGTACATTAAGGGAATGAAAATGCAGTCATACCAAGGGATACAGCATACCTTTATAACTATTTAGTGCGGACATTATAACTATTTAGTGCGGACATTATAACTATTTAGTGCGGACATTATAACTATTTAGTGCGGATTTATTAACTGTATTTGAATTATTTTGCATTTATGGTTATAATTGTATTAGAGTTGAAAAGGCGGTTAAGACAATGAAAGAAAAAGTTGAAATTAAAACCAATGAATTAACTAAAAACTTACTAAGCCGACAAGATTATTTGGTTACTCAAGGGAACGACTTAGCCAAAGCATTCGGCAATTTAAAAGCTTTTGAACACAAATTACTAGATTTCTGTTTTAGTTACGTTACACGTGATTCGAAACTGGACGACACTTTCAAGGCACAAGCTTCAGATGTGCTGAAACACTTTGGTTTAACAGATTCTGGCACTAACTATACTCGTGTAATCAAAGGATTTAAAACGCTGAATGAAGAAACACCGCTTTATTTCCTTGTTAAAGATGAAGATGGTTCTGATAGCGTACTAATGACCCAATTATTTAATTTCATTCGTATTTCTAAAAATAAAACGATTACATTTAAGTTTTCGGAGCATGTGGCACCCTATGTCTTTGATTTGAGGGAGAAATACTACTCTTTCCATCTATCAGAATTATCACGAATTAAGTCTAAATACACTCTAATCCTTATGAAAATGTATCAAGCCCAGAAAATGGGTAATCAGAAAACAGTTACGATTACTGGTGAAATGAACGATTGGCAAGATTGGTTCCTAGGAGTTGACCGTTCGAGCAATTGGACAGCTGGACGATTCAAACAAAAAGTTTTGAATGTGGCCGTAGATGAATTAATTGAAACATTAAATGTCACTATTGTTTTGAATACGATTAAAAAAGGTGTCAAAGTCACTGGATATGAAATAACCATTAATTCTGACTAAATCCGCACTAAATAGTTATAATTGTCGTTTCAAACTAAGCTATACCAAAGTCAGATAAAAGCTAGTTGACATAATGATCCTTATTAAAACTTCGCTACATGACTGATTATTTTTAAGCTATTTTTATCAAAATAATTAGTATAGCCAAAATACTACTTAAGAGTGCCGTTATATCAATATTTTTAAAATTCAAATTTGTAAAATCTTAAAAAATTCATTTTTATATACCAATTGATTAATTGAAGATATTCCACCAATGCTTTTTAGGTTTGTCTTCTTGTTTGTCTAATTGTACATTTGACGTCTTATTTACTGTTTTATCAGTATTTGTAGGCGTCTTTTTTGCCTCACTAGGCTGTATAACTACTTCTTCAGTTTCAATCTTCTTGTATTTATCGAGTTCTATTTTCAACTTATCTAACTCTGCACGATCTTTTAAGGATAACTGTTGTTGCTGGTCTTGTAGCTGCTGGCTCTTATCTAGTTTCTTGGATAGATCCGCTTTATCTTGTTCTAAATTATCAATTATCTTATTTTTAATCTCTAATTCTCGTTTTAGGGCTTTCAGAGCTTCCTTTTCCTGTCTGTCTTGTATCATGCGTCCACTGGATTGTTCAGTTGTAACGGACGTCTTTTTACCAGACAATATAGACAACTCTTCTTCAGTGAAACTTAGCTTGTCTAAATCTATTCCATTTCTCTCGGCCCTATTATACAAAGTTTGACGAGACCCAATGCCTAAACTTTTAGCAAGATCTGTCTTTGTCTTAAATTGTCTTTTTGTCTCCTGTACGTCTTCCACGCGTCTCAGCTCCTTGTACGTCTATTAATACATACAATTATACACTATCAACACAAAAAAGCCCCCTTGATCCAGTTAAGGAAAAAGGGGCTCTATATCGCATGAAATTAAATTTTACTATCACTATATATGGTAGATTGCAAATTTAATCCGAATTTTTGGACAAATTTGTCAGCATAACCTGATACGGTGTTTGCCAGTCGAGTATTTTAAGCGTTCGCTGGTTAATTTGGAGTAACGTCGTCGTTAAATCTTGAGCACTAATGTGCTCAAAACGAGTCTTTTTAGGATAAAAATAACGTAAATTCCGATTAAAGCGTTCATTACTACCACGTTCAGCTGGCGTATAAGCATGGCAGTAATAGGTCTTAATACCATATTGTGATTCAAGTGATACTAGCCCACTAAACTCAGTGCCACGGTCCACAGTAAAGCTGTGCACCGGACCATTAAAAGTGGTTAGGAACTTAGTTAGTGCTTCATTAACAGTCGCTGTCGTCCGATCTTTTAACCGGTATGCCCAAAGGAACCGTGATTTGCGATCGATTAAAGTTAATAAAACTGCCTTACTATGCCCACGAGGACCAACGACTGTATCTAGTTCAAAATCGCCGATGCGATTACGTTGATTAATCATCATGGGACGCTGTTCAATTGATCGCCCCAAAGATTGATTATATTTGGATCGTTGGTCAACGTTACGCCGTTGGCGTACGCCATGTTCAGGTAGATCATTCAAGGAGAAACCAATTCTCCCCTGATTTAGCCAATTATAAATAGATTTAGTAGCTAGTTTAAATTCGTGAGCAATCATTCCTGGTGACCAGCTTAGACGTAAATGGTTGAGAATTTTTTGCTTTAACTCATCGCTCAGCTTAGTTTTCCGACCACATCGTGATCGCTTGTATTCGGCATCTGTTTGTGCTAATTCAGCCTGATAAGGTTGACATCGAGATAATTCATAAGAAATTGTTGACGGTGATCGGTTCAGCCGAACGCCCATTTGGATATTGGACAGCCCTAGTTCACAAAAGGTTTCGATTTTAATTCGTTCGGAATAGGTTATACTAGACAAAAGATCAGCTCCTAAAAGATGGGTTTGTGGTAAACACCATTTTAAAGGAAGCTGATCTTTTTTGTCCGAACAGCGTTCGGATTAATTTTACAATCTACCTTAATTGTAAACAATTCAATATAAATTTGGAATTTTACCCTTTTCATCGGCCAAGATAATGATACAATATATTGTGTTGTTTTAAACGGAAACACTACATGTAGTAGTGTGACGTGACTGGTTGGCCAACTAGACACACAACCGCATATGAAAACGGAAAGAGGAGCATGATTTTGAGTAATTATTTTAAATTCTTATCACACCAACTAAAAGGTTGGCCACAACAGAACTACTATCTATTCTATTTTAGCCTAGGATGTCAAGTAATGACGTTAGTAAGTGCGCCAATTACAGCATTGTCTATTTTAACATTTATTGGGACCACTTTGGGTGTTCTTTGTGTGTTAGCCATTAATGCGGCTAAGTCAGTCAATGGATTATTAGGCGTCATCTCCGCCGCTTGCTTCATCGTAGTTGGTTTTTCAGCTAAGAACTATTTAAGCATTGGGGAACAATTAGCCTACGTCGTAACGCTTGATATTCCAGTACTATTAAGTGCTAATTGGAACGTCAACATGGTTTCAAAGATTCGGAAGTTTACGGGTAAGACGTGGATCGTCGCAATTGTCGCAACTTTAGTTGTTTATGCCATCTCCGGCTATCTTATTGGTGCCTTAACTGATGATCCCCGGCCATGGGTCGATGCCATTAGTTTTGCGATTTGTTTAACGGCCGGCGTTATTTGCTTCCTCCGTTACAACAACCAGTATTTCTGGTGGATTGCCTCTGGTTTAGCACAAATGGTCCTCTGGTTCATCTCGTTCCGTCAAGGTTCGGCGACACTAGCAATGTTCATTAATAGTTCCGTTTATCTGATGAACGATGTCTTGGCTTTCACTGTTTCACCTTGGTATAACAAACATGAACGCGCTCGGTTGATGGCCGAAGAACAAGCAGCTAGTGATGTAGCTAGCGCGGATGCTAGTGATAATCGGGCATTTGGATTGAATCACTAATTTGAATATAATGAGCACGGCTGTTAATGCAGTCGTGCTTTTTGGTATGAGAAAGGTTGCTAGGAATTATAGAAAATTATCACGATCATTGTTAAAAGGAATCGGGATATTGAATAGCGTTTCTACAGTACCGGTGTAATTTTGTTACTCGTAATTTTGATAAACACGGTGTTTGATTTGAAAATAGCTAGTGGAACTTAGAAAAAGGTTATAACTACT
>NZ_JAVCWF010000009.1 GCF_031085375.1 Lactiplantibacillus brownii | reverse complement strand
AAAATAACCTCCTTGAATAATACTACCTTATTTGAATACAGGAGTAAATAAATGTAGTCGATAAACAGACAAAATGTAGTCGATAAACAGACAAAATGTAGTCGATAAACAGACAAAATGTAGTCGATAAACAGACAAAATGTAGTCGATAAACTTCTGTACGCCTTGGGGGAGTAAGGCACAATAGGGGTCTAAAAGAGGTTTAAAAGAGGTTTATAAAAGAGGTTTAAAAGAGGCACCAGTGTACAAGATCAAAATCTAAAACAAAAATACAAAGGAGTGAGCCCAAAAACAGGCTCACATTAAACTTCATTCGCTACGCTCTTTGCGCCTCACTTCGTTCGTTGCCTGCAAAGGAGTGACAAGCCACATTTAACCGGGCGCTAACGCCCCGAACCCCGTCCAAGCTGAGCCAGCTTAACCGCTTTTTCACTCGCCGTTAGGCAGGAAAGCAAAGTTTTATAGAAACTTTGGCTTTCGCCAATTCAGTGTTAAGACTGGTTTAGAGCTGTCAATTCCTTATGCTCCCACGCTTTGCTCGTCCGCTACCATTGACAGCAAACAGTTAGTTTTTTGAATCTAAAAAAGATTTTAGCTGCTATGTTCGTTTTTAAGGGTCTTATTTTTCGTTTCTAGCGATTTTAAGACCATTCATATACATTTATACCAAAGCAAAACAAAAAGCCCTCAGCAGGCTTTTAGAGGGTTAAATAACGAAGCCAGGACGATTAATAATATCTTCTTGTCTTTTTTGCAAAATATAAGTGTATAAGGAATCATACAAATTCTTTTTAATCTCGTCAGGTTCATTGACAGAAGCTTCAAACAATTCTTGAATATCAACTTGCCAAGGATCAGCAAGCACTTCATTAATTGGTTTTAATACTTTCTTTTCGTCCATCCTAATTACTCCTGACATCAAAATAATGATTTCAGTTTAGATTTACAGATTTTACAGTACCGTTATTCAAAATTTGTTACCAAACTTATAAAGATTCTTTGCACAGAACGATTAAAAAAATTGGCTTAAAACAGCGTAATCCGTAACACTTTTTAAATATTTAAAACATAACAATCTTAGTTTAGGTGCAAACATAAATTGAATTAAAAATACAGTCAATTCAACAACGGCAAAAACTGATTTCATGGTTATCAGAAGACCGAGTGAAACGAGGTCAATGCGCACTTACACATAGAATTTATTCTATGTTGTGCTAGACCCATTAAAAACCTGTATCAGAAGTCGCTGTTGGCGACAACAAAATCAAACTAATTTACCCAAAATCAATTTGGTTCAACATGTTTTCTGTACTTGCTTGATCCAAGCCTAAATAAGCTAAAGTCATGGCTTCACTTGAATGATTTAATAAGTGCATGACTAGGCCAATATTGTAATTTGATTGCGTGTAAACACGATAAGCCCCAGTTTTGCGCATCGTATGAGTACCTAGATAATTAATTCCTAATAGATCGCCAACCTTACTCATAATTTTGTAGAACTGTTTTTCAGTAATATGGCGTTCTGGGTGTTGAATTGAAGGAAAGAGCCATTCAGAATCTAGCTTATGATCAAGCAGCCATTGACGGTACAATAAGAGCTCTGTTTGAACAGGCTTAAGGTACAAGGTATTAGGTTTACCAGTTTTTCGGTCATGAATAAACGCATTTTGTTTAATAGAACCGTCCGGATTAAAAATATCGGCCTGTTTTAAGCCCATAACGTCACTCACTCGCAGTAGCGTCGCTTTACCAACTTGAAAAATCGTATAGTTACGTCGGCCAGCTTTAAAGTTATTGAGTAACGTATCTTGAACCTCTTTAAGAACGTTTGAATCTTTGATGGGTAAGACAACTTGTCGCATAAGCTGTTAGTTCCTTTACTTTAAAATTAATTTAGTTGCAGAAAACCTAAAAATCGAATATTATAATGTAGTACGATGGTAAACTTAAAGGAGGCGGATTAGAATGAGTAATACTATTATTAAAAACAAGACAATTTCAACTCGTGTAACACCTGACATTAGTGAACGGGCTAAAGCTAATCTAGCAAAACAAGGGCTAACCGTTTCTGAGTATATACGCTTATCGTTAGTTAAAGCGGCCAATAATGAAGTTCGATTAGTCAGCTTTTTAGATTCTCCGGAAGCCTTAGCCGCTAAAAAAGAAGCAGAAACAGGGCAGGTCAAAAACATTGGTTCATTGACTGACTTTGAAGATTGGATCGATAAGTTAGATGCAAATTAAACAGACCAAATCTTTTGAACGTGAATTAAAAAAACTAGTCAAAAAACATTTCCCAATAACTGTCTTGAAGCCTTGTTTAGAAGCAATTGTTGAACAAGATGTACTTGTTTTGAAACAGATTAAAGATCATGCATTAAAAGGAAATTGGCGTGGCTATCGTGAATTTCACCCTGCCAGATATGGGAGCTATGGTAAAAATTATGACAACTGGATTGTTATTTATCAGCTAGATCATGATGAATTGATTTTGTTATTGGTTGCAACTGGCTCCCATGAAATCTTGAATCAATAGCTATAGTTTAGGGGCACTTATAAAAGAATAAATTAAAATAGCCCCCAATATCTATAATGTAGATATTGGGGGCTATTCTTTCAATGTTTTCGAGGGGTTATTTGTGAATTATAGACCCTGATTTAGTTTTACTTTCTATGCTTAACAAATAGCAGTAAGACAAGTTGGATCAAGATGATAACAATAAAGAAAACCACTAGCACAATAAAAGCAGCTAATTTAGTTGCTGGCGTTTGAATCGTTCCAGCACCAGCAACTTTTCTAATGAAAATTACAAAGCTTAATATACTGAAGATGATTAGCCAAATAAGATTGCTTAGCCACCAAACTTTTAATTTCATGTGTTTGGGGTTACTCCTTCTTTTGGTAGTAATATGTACTAACTAATTGGCGTAATAGAATTATACTGGTCAGAAAGGCAGCCGTCCATATCGAGCCAAAACAGCCACTATTCTTAAAAATCTCCGCGATAGGATATATATCATATGTTGAGAGACGTGTTCTAAGCCCTCGTTCAGTGTTCACCTTGATTAACTATGTTAATATAAACGTATAGACTAACGTAAAGGATGACGTAAAATGGCAAATAAGACAATATCTTCAATAGCTAAAGATTTGAAGATATCACGTGCAAGGGTTTATCAAATCATTGATATGCTTGATGACAACGAAAAACCCTCAAAAGACAGCAATGATAGATATGTAATTGACGATAGTGCTGTCAATGCTATTCGTAAATACTATGCAAATAGTAACACCAAGGCTAAACAAGAAAAAACGTCACCAATTGACGATAAAGTTCTTGATATAATTCGACGTCAACTAGACAAAAAGGATAGACAAATTGAAAAGCTAACTCAATTACTTGACCAGCAACAACAGCTCAATTTGTCTACTAACCGTCAAAACGAAAAATTACTTGATACCTCTACGAACAACACCCCCTCAAAGGACGATAGCCCCTCGCAAAACGACGATACAGACGTTTTAAAGCCTACCGAGAGTAATTCTAAGTGGGAAGAAACAAAAACGCTTAAAAAGGGCTTATTCGGCTGGCTAAGACGTTAAAAATACCCCTTTGTCATATTATCGGCAAAGGGGTATAATACTGTTTGTAACTAAATTGAATAGACAAAAAAATTCCCTCGGTCACCACCGGGGGAACACATAACCCTTATCAAAGTTTATGTGTTCATTTTACCTACTATTGTAAGATTTTTCAAGTGGGTAGAGTTGAATTTTTCTGGATCACGGGGGAGCCAAGCCCCGTTACTAGAGTGGCAACATTCTAGCCAAGCCAACTAATCTTACCTTTCGAGGACTGACAGCCGGTTAGCGGAGCTAATGAAACAAGTCGACAGGTCAAGTGAGAGCCGCCGCTATAAACTCCCACTAGGAATTAACCTATACTTGTATTTAGGTTGGTTCCGAACGGTGGCCCCACGTACGGGGCGGGCGGTAAAGCAGTACGAAAGTACAGGGCGATTACGCAAGGCCAGTGATCCAAACAACTAAAAATAAATGATTGCTGGCACCTATAAAGGGTGCTTTTTTTATAGGCTAAATTAGTTAGGCTAATCTACAAGCGCAATAGTAACAATACAAGTGTTTTTACGTGACGGTGATTCGTGACGAACAACAAAAAGTTTTCTTCTTCGCAAAACAAGGGGAAAACTATATCCCGCTCAGGTTCAAGCGTTCTGAACAGCAAAGGGCGAAACCAAAGTCAAGTTAGTTTTAAGTGTTTTTATAGAGTTTAGGGGGATTTGTTTTTGAGTAAGTCTGCAATTAAAAATCATTGGATAGAAAGTGTCTTGGTTGTTTTCCTAGTTGGAGTTACAGTTTTAAGTATTGGGTGGCATATTTATCGGTATGGTGGTGATTATTACTACATGCGAGTTAATGGTAGTAGTGAATCATTTCCTGTAACAGTTCCGGTTGGGATTACACAGAACGGCTATGTTTATCGTGGTATTGCTAAAGATAAGTATGGGAATCGGCAACGGTTAGAGGTTCACACGGTTGCTGATGATTTAGGGCCATTTCATAAGGGACAGATCATTAGAATTACATATAATCCTAAATTTGGTGTGACTAATTATAAGAAAGTTAGCCGTGATCAGGTTCCACCATTGGCTAGAATTCACTAACTTTCCTAAAATAAGAATGCTGTTAAAATAGGCTTTGATTTGATCGTTTTACCTAGACCAATTTAATTTCACAAAGTAAAAAACAAGTACCCCTGCTAACACGGTGTTAGTAGGGGTACTTTGATTAATGGGGATTATGTTAACTAAGTTATTTTATTATATTGTGATTTATTATCACTTGATCGTTATATTATAAAGTGGATAGAGGAAGTCTATTCAAATATAAAAGTAAGGTGGTCATTTAAATGACAGAAGTTAATAAAGAATATATGAGTAAGGACGAAGTTATTAAAAGTTTATCGGGTACACCTATAAGTTTAGATGTTGAAAACGATGGGACGCGTGTAGGAACAATCGTTGATGGTGAAAAGTTTTATAATAAGATGCTTTTGTTTGACCCAGATAGATTTACTCATTGTAAAAATGATAATGAGGTTACTGTTGCGGCCAACAAAGACCTTGACGTTAAGGATAAGTTAAATGCTGCTGAGTGGGGAATTGAGAAAGAAAAGTCATAAAAAGCAGGCCAGTAGATTACTTAATTGTAGTCTGCTGGTTTTTATTACGTTAAAATACGTTATAAGAAGTTTTAGCTAGTCGTGACATAATTTACGTGACATAGTTCAAAGCCTCTTAGAACTCATTTTAACGGGGCTATACGAAGTGTTATGACGTGTGATTGCTTGGTGTTGAACGTATAGATTAGATACTATTTGGTCGTGAAATATTTATCCCGCTACTTTTATTCTAATAATGTTGATATAACAACGTTTATGTACGTTTTAAGTTTGTGAATTACGTCTGCTATTATACTAACGCCTACGCTAAGCGCTCCGTTGTTTTCCCTTGACGGCTCCAAGGGAAGCCAAGAGCAACTCACTCACACGTTCGTTCGTGACAAATAACTTGCTTGCGCAAGTATCAGGTAGCGTCAAGAATCTTGTGTAAATGAAATGCCTTCGTACATATAATATGTATCTAACTTAAATAAATGATGCTTCCAAGGTGTCCTGGAGTCCTTTGAACCCTCGGTGGATCCGCTTCATAGACTTCTCGTTATAAACATTAAACTGAGAAACCAGAAAGCGATCCAGTGAATCTTCGGTTGGAAATTGTTCTTTGTGGTGGGTGGTGCGCTTGAGATGCTTATTAAAGTTCTCAATCAGGTTAGTGGAGTATAGTGATTGCCGGATAGCTGGTGGAAAGTCCATGAAAGTGAGTAAATTCGGTTTGAAGCAGCTGGTTAATCGCAATTTCGAGGTGGTGACGAAAAACTTCGTCCAAATCTTGCTTTTGGGCTAGTGCAGCGATAATTTCTGTGGTAAGTTCATTCATGGGGAATGCCTCCTGTGATGTTTTCTGTGATTACTAAATATCATAAGGGAAGGCATTCCCTATTTCTATACAATTCAGAAATCTTTTATGCATTTACACAAGATATTTTACGCTCTCTTTTAATATTGCAATTTAATTAGAATGATCTAAAATAGAGTTGTCCCATCAGTCGGGACTCATGGTATTTCGTTTCAATGTGACAACTTCTTGGTGAGCACTTACCCGGGTGCTCATTTTTTTGTTTTTACACCAAGTTTGCATAGTGCTATAATCAAGCTTGTGTCTCCGACATAATGACACATCCACTTCATAATAGTGTGAAAATTCCAGCATACAGACAGGCCCGTCATTAATTTGACGAGCCTGTTTTAAAATACGATTTAAGACGTTTTAGCATATCAAGGTAAATACACGTGACATAGTTCAAAGCCTCTTAGAAGTCGTTTTAGTGGGGCTATACGGTGTGTTATGACGTGCGATTGCTTGGTGTTAAACGTGTAGAATTAGATAATGTTTGACCATGAAATATTTATCCCGCTAGTTAGTGGCTTGATAACGTTGATATATGAGCGTTTATGTGAGTGTAAAGTTTGTGAATTACCTTTGTTCATATTATATATAGTAAGTGCTAAAGCACTTACCTAGAGTAACTCACTGACGTTCGTAACTTTCGAATCACTATTGTAAATTGGGTATTGACTAGTATTGTGTTTGCTAAGGCCTCACTATGTTCGTTGTTTTCTATTTGGAAATCATTAGACCCAAAGGGAAATGAGGGCCTTAAGGTAGATTGTAAAATTTTGTTGCTAAGTTTACAAAGAATCTCTGCAAAAATTTAAATCATAACAAGATTAGTTAAGTGTAAGCATAATTTAATTAAAAATACATTCAATTCAACGACGGGAAAAATCGACTCTATGGTTATCAGCAGACCGAGTAAAACGAGGTCAATGCGCACTTACACATAGAATTTATTCTATGTTGTGCTAGACCCATTAAAAACCTGTATCAGAAGTCGCCGTTGGCGACAACAAAATCAAACTAATTTACCCAAAATCAATTTGGTTCAACATGTTTTCTGTACTTGCTTGATCCAAGCCTAAATAAGCTAAAGTCATTGATTCACTTGAGTGATTTAGTAAGTGCATGACTAGGCCAATATTGTAATTTGATTGCGTGTAAACACGATAAGCCCCAGTTTTGCGCATCGTATGAGTACCTAGATAATTAATTCCTAATAGATCGCCAACCTTACTCATAATTTTGTAGAACTGTTTTTCAGTAATATGGCGTTCTGGGTGTTGAATTGAAGGAAAGAGCCATTCAGAATCCAGCTTATGATCAAGCAGCCATTGACGGTACAATAAGAGCTCTGTTTGAACAGGTTTAAGGTACAAGGTATTAGGTTTACCAGTTTTTCGGTCATGAATAAACGCATTTTGTTTAATAGAACCGTCCGGATTAAAAATATCGGCCTGTTTTAAGCCCATAACGTCACTCACTCGCAGTAGCGTCGCTTTACCAACTTGAAAAATCGTATAGTTACGTCGGCCAGCTTTAAAGTTATTGAGTAACGTATCTTGAACCTCTTTAAGAACGTTTGAATCTTTTATGGGTAAGACAACTTGTTGCATGTAAATGACCTCCAGTAAGAATATTTGCATTGTGTATCTACACGGGATATACTTGACTTGTGATAATAGTTTAGGAGGAGAAAATATGGAACTTATTAAAGAACAAACACGCTTAGCAAAGTGGGGAAACTCGAAAGCTGCTAGAATTCCTAGCCAAATTATTAAACAACTGAAATTAGATGATAACCAAGATATGACAATAACCATTGAAAATGGATCAATTGTTTTAACACCAATAAAAAAGAACCCAACCAATATTCACGAACTATTTAAGGATTGGAAAGATGACGGGGAAAGGGATCACGAGCTTGATTGGGGAAAGTCAGAAGGCAATGAACTTCAATGGTAAGCCAAGGTGATATATTTTATGTTAACTTTAATCCAAGCCGTGGTCATGAACAGATGAATAAGCGACCAGCCATTGCTCTAAGCAATGATCTAGTCTGTCAGACAAGTAACATGACGATTGTGGCTCCAATTAGCAGTACCAAGCGTAATTTTCCAATGTATCATCGACTAACTAGTAGTCAAACAGTATATGGAAAAGTATTATTAGATCAAACCATAGCCTTAGATTTACGGGCAAGACATGTCACTGATGAAACTATTGTCGATCATGTATCGCGTGAAGAACTAGAAGAAATAATCACTTTGTACAAATTATTGTTTAGTATTGATGACAAATAGAAGAAGTCATTTCTTTAATATTAAAACAAATAACCCCCAATATCTATATTATAGATATTGGGGGTTATTCTTTCAATGTTTTCGAGGGGTTATTTTGTAATAATGGACCCTATTTTTTTGTTTTACTTAATTGTTTTCTGAAATATTTTGGCACCCAGATTAATAATAAAAAGGGTATGACGAATACACTAATAATAATAAATAAACTTTGAAGATTAAGGAAAATAACGTTACCTGGATAATTATTTGGGATTGGAAGTAGATAGTCAAGAAACTCCGGTAGATATATGAGACTAAATATAAATACAAGATCAGTTAATCCTGTTACATAGTGAACCATAGAAAAAAACATGATTAAATTGTGCCCAAAATATTTTTGTTGGGCCAGGTGTATAGTTTCTTTTCTGTCTAAAATATTTTTTTTTGCTGTAATAAATAGAAAAAATAAACTTGTTAATGTAATCGTTATTGATTCGAAGCCGAAAATAAAAAAAGTTGTATTACTTGAATAGTCCTTAGTTACAATGTGACCAATAGATGCGGCAACATAAATACTTACTGAAAGTGAAAATAGAAGGGTAATAATTGTTAGAGTCTTTTTTGTATCAGTTAGTCTTTTTATTTCATGTTTTAAATATAAAAAATCAGATATAGTTAGCAATATGAATGCAAAAAATGTCATAGGCCAAGAAAATAAGATAGGCAAAGTCATCTTTGTCCCTTCTTTGTAATTTTTATCAAATGGAGATTATAGACCCTATACAAACATATTTTGTAAAAAGCCTTTTTTCTGTTCTTTCAACAAATCTAACTTACGTTGATGAAGAGTGATAGTGTTGTCTAACTGTTTGAAAAATAACCCAATTTTTTGTTGACGACTTTTGTCTCGCGCTCTTCATTATTTATCACGATGATAAAAATCTTTTGTATTAAAGAAGTCATTTAGAACCGTGTTCTCACCAGTCATTGTTTCATGTAAACGAATACCATCGACATTTATCCGCGCATTACGATAATAATCATTTGTTAATTGACCCCATGATGTCTGTGACGCATCAACATTATCGAAAATACTGAAACCGCTACTCTTAAGATAAGTGTACTTTGCATTATCATTTGTATAATTTGTAAATGAGCCAATATCTGCTCCAAATGGGAAAATCAATACTGGTGTTTTACCAACAATTGGTTGTACTTCCTTTTGCCAAAGTGCAGTGTCCTTTTTGATATCATCAACACTGGCCGTAGTCATATTTATATGACCCCAGGAATGCGATGCAAACTGCCAACCTTCCTTTTTCATAGCGTTAGCAACCTTTGTCGCTTTCTTAGCTTCGCGATGTGTCTTTTTTGTATCACCATATTGACTCTTTGATGAACGATAACCTAGCACCCCATTATAACCCGTTTCAGCAATCACACCCTTTGAGCCACCGTATGAGAAATCTGGATGCTTTTTGATGAAGGTATCAATAATCGGTACCATGTCATAATCACCAATTTTCTTCTGACCATTATTGGTATATTGATTTTTAACATCACCTTGCTTATTGACGACTAATTTATCTGCAAATCCAGAATTCTTCATATACTCATAATAGTTAACATCATCCTGTGATATAATTAAAGGCTTCTTGCCTTCAGGTAATTTGACTGGTTTGAAAGTCACCTTCCCTTGTTTATCAATCGAAATGATATCTTTAAAGTTAATTAATACATAGCCATTATCATATAACTGATTCAGCATCGGCATAAATTCGTCGATGGTCGCCATATAATCTTTGTATCCCTGTGCCTGCTTAGATGAGAAAGCTTTACCAGGATCAACAATTAGTGAATGATAAAAAAGATGTGAAATTTTTGTCGGATCATCCCACGTGACCAACTTTGACTGTTGCTTATTAATACTCTTTTTTAGATGATCAACTGTTGTTCCTTTGTGCCCCGATAACACTGATTTTGCTTCTTTATATTGGTACTGTTGACTTAATGATTTTGCCTGCTTTACTGCCTTAGTTGTTTGACTATCAGTTTTTGTAGTCATAACATCATCATCAATATTGCCATATAACCATAAGCCTGCCCCCAAAATCAACCCAATGACGACAAGACTAGTTATCTTGGTTTTTATCACAGCTACTCCCCCATAATTTTTATGAATATTAAACGACAAGTTAGTGCCATTCTATATCTTATTACCTCAAAAATAAAATTATTCGTAAATTGCTTTAGTTGAAACCTTAAGGCTTACATTAACTTTTACCAGAATTTCCACCAACGTTTAATAGCTCTATTTGTGTGTATGCCATCTTTATTACTACCAGATTTAACAATCTTCTGTTTAGCTATTTTGCTTTTTTTATCTTGGATGTTAAAAAGATCATTTCCGGTCGACAAGTTGTCGTTAGTTTTTTGAGTTAGTTGCCCACTTAGCTTTTGTACATGATCTTTTAATCGACGGTTATCTGCTACTGTTGCTAATTGTAATTGTTGCTGCTGATCCACCAATTTTGTTAGATGATCTATTTGTCGGTCTTTGGTAGCAAGCTGTTTGTCACGTTGAGACTTTAAATCTTCTATTTCTCTTCTTAGAGTGGCAATTAGCTCATTATTTTCTTTGCTAGTCTTTGTCACTTTTTTGCTACCTGTTTGTTGGGTATTTGCTACCAAAGGCTTTGCTACCTTGTCCCTAATAATCCTTTCAGCTGTAAGGCTGATCATGTTTGTACCTTGACTATCTTTTTGTCGGTTCTTTGTTGGTAGTCTTTGGTAGTGGTATTGAATAGTTTGTTTAGAGACCTTCAATTCGTCAGCAAGTTCTCTAATAGTTTTAGGCATGATTTCCAAACCCCTTTCGGAGTTCAGCAAGTGCTTCTTGTCTTGCTTGATCTCTTATTTTTTTATCATGTTCGGCTTGTTTGACAGCCAATGCTTGCTTTTCAGTAGAACCTAGAGTTAACCCCTTAACTTTATCAATGGCACGCCATTTTTCCTGTTCTGTTAATTCACCATTATGCTGAATGTTAAAGAGTTTTTGACGTTCATCTTGAAATTGACCTTGTGAGAAGTCGTTAGCGTCTTTTCTTTCAGGCTTCCAAGTAAAAGTATAACCAATCACTGGTTTCCCACGACCTTTACCATATTTTTTTCGTATAGTTAGGCCTCTAAACAAAGGGGTTAGTTCTTCCTTAATTGGGCGAATAACCCTAGATTCAACGTTCGCAGGCTTACTCCAATAGCTTTGTGGAATATCTAGTAGTTCAAAGAAATCATTTTTAGAAAAATAAGCATAACCAGTGGTTCGGAATTGTTTAAGAATACGAAAAGTTGTTTTTGCGTAACTACTCTTTAAATCTCGGAACTCTGTCAAAGCATAACGAACCCAACTTTCGAGATTATTTAGAAGTTTCAACGCTTTGGGATAAATTTGAATATCAACATAAGGAACGTCTGCAGATCCCTTAATTTCAAATCGAGTGAACATGACAAACATCTCTCTATCAAGACCATCTTTACTTCGAGAGCCAAATCTAAGACCTAGTATTTTTTGATATGTACTTTGTATGTCATCAATAAACCGATTATTTGCGGTTGGCTTATAGGCACTTAACTCTTTTAACTGATCAAAGGTAAATCTAACAGTATCATCACCTTTATCACGCATTCTAGAAACTACAGAAAAGAACAAGTTCATTTCTACAGGAGTAAACCTTCGCAAGGGGATTGTATTTAATTCAGGGTCATATTTGACTAATTCATTGCTCAT
>NZ_JAVCWF010000008.1 GCF_031085375.1 Lactiplantibacillus brownii | reverse complement strand
CGACCGAAAACGTATTCTGATGAACAGATCAGATTTGCTTATGAGTTGCGAAAACAAGGCATGACTTATAAGATGATTGAACGAAAGACGGGGATTAGTAAACGCACGCAACAGCGAAGGTTTAAGTCGATTTAAAAATAGGTGTTTTAAGAATTGAATGTTTAATTAATCATGTACAACGGGGATTGCCGCTTTATTAAACAGTTGTGAGAGAAATTTATTTAGGGATTTTAGGCACTATTTATACCTGTTGTGCTATTGAGGTTAGTTGTGATAAGGATTAATTTGTACTACAAAAGGCCTACTCAATTGTTAGTTGAGCAGGCCTTTTGTGGGTATTTTGATTAGAGCTATTAACCCTATGCTAATTATAAGGCTTAGCTTTCAAATGGAACATACTATTATCCAAATTATGATTTGTTAAGGTGGTGTTGTCATAGTTACTGAATTGAATCAATTGGGCAGAAACAAGAAAAATTGGTAGCGTCAAGAATCTTGTGTAAATGGTAAATTGTAAAATAGCGCTACCAATCCCGATTAACTAACCGGAAAATCAATAACGACAATGATTAAGCGGGGAAACTAATGATGAAAATTAGCCGCTTTATCCGATAAAAGTGATCACTTTTGGTCGATTTATGAAAAGTCAACGAGGATTATTGATAATTTTAAGCACTTAACTAGTGAATTTTGACGGGTTAATTTGTCGGGAAGTCTGATTACAGTGACACTTAACTAGTCATTTTATTGCTTGGAGACGTGGCACTGACTAATTATTTTTCGGTAAAGTAGATAATTGATAGAAGTTGCGCATCGTGTAGTCACTTGTGGTCGGTTAACGAAGGCGTCGATTAATTAAGTATTATTATAGTAGGTTTATGCCAAAAGTAGCCCATGACGATCGCTACTAAAACGTTACTAGGTTAGTATAATGGTATGTGGTTGTCGTTGTGGACTAGTCGTCAAACTGTCGGGGGTTCGGGACTGTACTTAGTCAGGAAATTAGTTGGATTTTCTCCGTTAAGGTTGGTGAATTGTTAAATAAAAACATGCGGTATTTTGGTTGGGAGAGTGGGTCGTCGATTGGGGGAGACAACTAGCAGGTCTGGATCGTGTCCGTCTTAAAGCGGTTGCTAGAATAAGCATATCGCATATCTAAATAACGGGTTGTCAGCATGCTCTAAGGCCTATTATAAAGTCACTTAGCAACTGAGTAACTTTGTAATGGGTATTGGTGGGGGGACACACGTGCTTCAGCACGGACTTAATAGTAGAAAAAAAGATTGCGAATCAGAAATGATCCGCAATCTTTGCATTTATTTATTAATTTAAAGTGGCTTTTTAGTACCAGCCATTAGCAAGCCAGTAACTCTTGGCGTTGCTCCATGAACCATAACGTGAAGCAACATAACTGTTAGCAACACGTTCTTGGTTGGCAGCGGAGTAGTCACCGTTTAAGTATGAAGCACTTAATTGGTACTTACCGATGTATTGACCGTTACGAGCAGAATATGAACCACCAGATTCTTTACCAGCAATCCAAGCCTTAGCAGCACTATCAGAACCATTGTTGCTATAGTTTGATGTTGAACTAGACGTTTGAGTCGTCTGAGCAGCAGGTTTGCTAGTTTGTGTTTGACTTGATTGGGTCTGGCTAGCTTGGCTCGGTTGAGCTTGAGTTTGACTAGTCTGAGCTGATGATTGTGTCGTGGTCGTTTGTTGAGTCGTCTGTGTTGAAGTCGTTGAGGTTGTTGAAGCAGCTGAAGAAGTAGCTTGGCTAGTTGCTGATTGTGGTGCAGCACTTGTAGCAGCAGAAGTCGTGGTTGTTGTAGTAGTACTATTGACTTCAAGCTTATCACCAATGAAGATTAAGTTAACATTAGCTAACTTGTTTGCCTTTTCAATGGCTGAAACTGAAGTGTTGTGAGCTTGGGCAATTGCTGAAACAGTATCGCCGGCCTTAACAGTATAAGTATCAGCGTTGGCAACCGTTGTTGAGATAGCGAATAAAGCTAATGCAGCAGTTGATGATAATACAAGGTTTTTGATCTTCATAATAAATAATACACTCTCCTATAATTTGCGTGTGTTCGATTATTTACATATATTTTCTATTGGTCGAGCAGTTGATGTCTCAACCAATCAACAGTGACTAGTATAACTAGTGAGTGTTGCAGTGCAATAATCAGAACATTACGTTTTTAGGGGGTGCTTGTAATATAAGGCCGTTTTTGTAATGAATTGTAATATTTGGTAGATTGTATCAACATTACTAGAATAAAAGTAGCGGGATAAATATTTCACGACCAAATAGTATCTAAATCTATACGTTCAACACCAAGCAATCACACACCACAACACAGCACACCGTATAGACCCTTTAAAACGTCTTCTAAGCGATTTTAAGGTGCATTGCTTAATTATATATGGCGAATTGTCAAACTAAGTGCAACGGTTTGTCAAAAAATACTTCATATGGGGTTTCATAGTTTAACACTTTGCAAGGACGTTGATTTAACTGCTTTTGGCAGTGTTCAACGTCCTGTTCTGTATAATTATCAATATCTGTTCGCTTGGGAAAATATTCCCGGATTAATCCATTTGTATTCTCATTTGTTCCACGCTGTTCAGGCGAATATGGATCGGGCCAATAGACAGTAACACCTAACCTTTCGCTGATTTCATCAAGATGAAGAAATTCGGTCCCATGATCTGGTGTAATAGAATGAACAAATTCTTTAGGAATGGCCCCTAACAGTTCAACTAAGCCTTTATTTATCTCCTGCAAGTCCTTTTGCACAACCTTTTTGATAAGCGTAAGCCGACTAAGCCGATCGACAACCGTTAAAAGGATGGAGTGACCCGTTCGACCAATCACAGTATCAATTTCCCAGTCACCTATACGTTGACGCTGGTTGATAAAACCAGGGCGCTCATGGATCGAGATATAGTCGGTCTGTACTTCTCGATGTCGTCTAGTATTCTTTGAATGCCGAGTCCGATGTTTATGTCTGAGATGGCGCTGAATACCGGTATCACCACGTGAGGAGTACTTCTCACCTAAATTGTGTTGATAGATATGACGGTAAATTGTGTTGTAGCTAACACACCATTGATGTTCCTTATTAAAGAGAGCGGTAATCTGCTCTGGTGACCAGTGCAGATCTAAGATGTAATGAACAATTTGACGGCGTAATTGTGGATGGCTGTCTAATAGCCGCTTCTTGTGACAATTCTGCCGCTTTTGATGATAGTCATTATCTGCTTTGCTTGGGGAATAATTACCTGCACAACGTTTTAACTCCCGTGAAATAGTGCTTGGATTTCGCCCCAGCCGTAACGCAACAGCCCGGATAGATAACCCCTTAGTTCGTAAAAACATAAGTATTTCACGTTCTTTTATAGTAAGATGTTTATAGCTCATACCGGATACCTCGAATTGTTTGATTTGGTCGTTAAACATATTCTACCCGGTATGGGTTTATTTTTTTACTTTGTGTTGCATTTCAATTGTAAATTCGCCCTATTAAAAAAATTCTAATCACGTTCTAAAGCTGGAGACTTTTAAAAAAATCAAAATTTTGATATAGTGGATTATAGTACTTTTAGGTAACCAAGAAGTTTTTGAACGCCTTATGAAGGTTGAGTAAGATGAAATTGGTTGGATATGGTGCTAATTTCTTGGTTTAGAACAAATTGGTGAATATAAAAAATATAAATTTTATTTTGACTCATTCATAGCGTTATACACCATGTCTACCCAAGCGCGTGGCGCATGTTACCCAGATTATTATTCCTTATGAATAATAATCTGGGTAACATGCTAATACATGGAGGTGTATGTTGGTAGAAAAAGTTAAAGTTAAAAATGTAACTAAGATTTTTGGAAAGCAAATATCTCTAGCAAAAAAATTGTTGCGTGAGGGAAAGTCTAAAGCAGAGATCCTTTCGCAGACAGGTTGTACTGTTGGAGTTAATCAAGCTAGTTTTGCTGTTAATGAAGGTGAACTGTTTGTAATCATGGGGCTGTCTGGAAGTGGAAAGTCTACGATTATCCGAATGATCAACCGCTTGATAAATTCGACTGATGGGGATATTGAAATCGATGAACAAGGTGTGATGGGCCTCAGTAAGGAAGAATTACGTCACTTGCGCCAAGATAAGATCGGCATGGTTTTTCAAAATTTTGCCTTGTTTCCGCATAAGTCCGTATTACAAAATGCGGCTTATGGATTGGAGCTTAAAAAGTTTCCGTTAGATGTACGAAACAGGAAAGCTCATGAAGCATTGACACTAGTCGGCTTGACCGGGTATGACGACCAATATCCAGATCAGTTATCAGGCGGGATGCAGCAGCGGGTTGGTCTCGCGCGCGCTTTGGCCAATGATGCCGAGATTCTGTTGATGGACGAGGCATTTTCGGCCTTGGATCCGTTATATCGGAAAGAAATGCAGGATTTGTTATTGCAAATTCAAGAAAAAATGCATAAAACGATCATTTTTATTGGCCATGACCTGAACGAAGCTTTGAAATTAGGGGATAGGATTATGATCATGCGTGATGGCCATATCGAACAAATTGATAATCCGGAAGATATTTTGACTCACCCGGCTAATGATTACGTAGAACGCTTCATCGAAGGGGTCGACCGGACAAAGGTCCTGACGGCAAGTAGTGTAATGACGCAGGCCCAGGTGGTTAATATTGGAAAGGCTGGACCACGGGTGGCTTTGCGGAGAATGCGAGCCAACGATATCTCTTCAATATACGTGGTTGATAATGACAACAAATTCGTGGGTTTTGCCGATGCGCATGATGTTTCGGATCTGATTAAGAAGGGCAGTGAAGACCTGAAGTCAGTTCTTAGGACAGACGTGCCTAAGACAAGTGTGGATATGCCAATCAATGCATTGATTAACGATATTTCGAAGGCAGCAATTCCTTATGTCGTGTTGGATGATGACGATCATCTACTAGGCATCATTCTACGGAGTTCTGTTTTGGCGGCTATCGCTGGGGAAGAGGTGAGTGCTTAATGAATATTGGACAAATACCTTTAGCGGATTGGATCAACTCAGGTGTTGACTGGCTGAGTCAATTTACCGGATTTTTTAATAGTGTGACGATCTTTTTCCAGGTAATCATTGACGGTATTCAATGGGCTTTTGACTTCTTGCCGCAATGGGTCTTTATCTTGGTGGTCTTAGCACTCACGTACTGGGTTAAACGAGGACAAAAGAAAATTAGTTTCATGGTGTTTGAAGTTTTGGGGCTGTTATTGATCTGGAACTTAGGATACTGGCGTGATATGACCCAGACCTTGACGTTAGTTTTGTCGTCTAGTTTGATTGCAATCGTTGTTGGGATTCCACTTGGAATTTGGATGGCAAAAAGTTCAAGAGCTGAGATCGTAATCAAACCAATTCTTGACTTCATGCAGACCTTGCCAGCGTTTGTTTATCTAATACCGGCCGTTTCATTTTTTGGTATCGGGATGGTACCGGGGGTGTTGGCTTCAGTGATTTTTGCGACGCCACCGACAGTGCGAATGACAAACTTGGGAATCCGGCAGGTGCCAAGTGACTTGATCGAGGTAGCGGATTCCTTTGGCTCGACCAGCTGGCAAAAGCTAATCAAATTACAGTTACCACTAGCAAAAACAACAATAATGTCCGGAATTAATCAAACGATGATGCTTGGACTTTCAATGGTCGTGATTGCATCAATGATTGGCGCCCTTGGTTTAGGAACTCAGGTTTACTTTGCTGTGGGGCGTAATGATGCCGGGGCAGGATTTGCCGCAGGAATTGCTGTGGTTATTGTAGCTATTATTTTGGATCGAATCACACAATCGTTCAACAAAACATCCAAATAAAGGGGGAATGATTAGTTTGAAGAAAAGAATTCTCCGTTATTTGCAAATGGCCACAGTGATTATATGTTTGACAGCCATAGTTAGTGCTTGTGCTAAACCAGCTGAATACGACTCACATAAAAAGTTAGGACCGCAAATCAATTATACGATTACAGGGATCGAAGCTGGCGCGGGTGTAATGGCTAATACACAAACATTGTTGTCAAAATATAAGTTGAAACAGGCTAACTGGCAGATCATGCCAAGTTCTACAGCTGCGATGATTAGCACGTTATCCAAGGCAGTTAAAAATAAACAGCCTATCGTTGTTACTGGCTGGCAGCCACACTGGATGGTTGCTAAATATTCGTTGAAATTTTTAAAAGATCCAAAACATGTTTATGGTAATGGTGAATCAATGCGCACCATTACACGTAAAGGGTTGGAAAAAGATAATCCAGGTGCTACTAAGTTACTAAAGAATTTCCATTGGACAATTTCAATGTCAAATCCAGTAATGCTGAACATAAACGGTGGCATGAATAAGCAAAAAGCTGTCAATCAGTTTATTAAAAACCATCCTAAACAAGTCAAAGCATGGACAGCGGGGGTGCCAAACGGTCATGGCAAAAAAATTAAATTAGTTTATACACCATATGACTATGAAATTGCGACAACCACTTTAGTAACGACTTTGTTGAAGCAAAAAGGATATAAAGCTACAATGCAACAGTTAGACGTGGGAGTTATGTGGAATTCGATAGCTAATGGTAGTTCTGACGCTTCCGTGACTGCTGAGTTACCAGTTACCCATGGCTTGTATGCCAAGAAGTACAAAGGTAAGTATGTTCAATTGCGCAAAAATTTGAAGGGTGCTCAAACAGGGTTGGCAGTTCCCAAATATATGAAGAATATTAATACTGTTGATGATCTAAAAAACAAATGATATTGGCTGTAAAATTTCTGGCATTGGACCACACCAATGCCAGTTTTTTTGTTATTTGTCATGTGAAGTTGATGGAATCCTTATGAAGTATCTGGAGCTTAATTGGTCTAGGTACTTTTTTATACCGTCACAGTTTGACGTGCTGGGTGAAGCCATTGGCGTTGAATCTTAATACGGTTGACAAAGTTCTCCCAATTACGGAAGCCAAAAGCAGTGTTTTTAATCTCCCGAATTGTCAAATTAAGTTAGAAATTTTTTAACTGTTCATCTGTAATCTGACTGATGAATGCTTCCAGAGGTGTCTGGTAACCCAAACTTTTTCGTGGGATGTGGTTTCGTCGACTGGCAACTGCTTGAACAAATCCATCTGATAGCTGGTCCATAATAAGATTGTGACGTAAACCATCTTTACGCAGCAGACCATTGGTGTTCTCATTTAAACCACGTTGATTGGGTGCTCCGACAGCGGCAAAGTAAATATTTAAATCAAATTGGTTAGCAATGGTTCGCCAACCGGCGAACTCCTTACCATTGTCAAACGTAATTGACTTAAATAGGTGTCGTGGCAGCTTCGAAAGCCATCCTGCTAAACTACGATTGACATCGTGTGCCGACTTGGTATGCGAATTCAGCACAATTGCGACCTTAGTTTGTCGTTCAACCAGCGTGGTTACCGCACCCTGATGGTTTTTACCTTGAACCGTGTCACCTTCTAAATGGCCGAATTCTTGATTAAAATTAGGATAGTCCTGATAACGATTCTTTAAATCCCTGCCCAATTGACCCGCTTTCCCACGGCGTTCAATGTAACCATTAGGGTGCCGTTTGCCGTGCATCGGTAAATCTTTGGTCGACAACCCCAAAACACCGCGTTTGAAAAGGCGGTAAAGGGTTCGAACCCCACAGCTGAAAGCCCGTTCTTGGCGATTAATAATGGTATCTGGTTGCCAACCAGCTTGAGTTTTGGCTTGAATATAGGCCAGTTCATCAGGGCGTAGTTGAATTGGTTTACGCCCACAATGTTGTTTATGCTTTCGATAGTGGCATTGGTAATCAATAATCGTACCGCCAGCGTCAAGAAACCGATAAATACGATACACAGTTTCAGCACTCCGATGGAGCGCTGGGGCCACTAGATAAGCCTTTTTACCGAGTTTCCAAAAAGAATAAATTGTGGCAAGTTCGTCTATAGTAAGATGAGTATAGGTCATTTGTGATCAGCCTTTCTTTTGATTTTGACACTCAAAAGTCTATCACAAATGGTAGATTGTAAAATTAATCCGAACGCTGTTCGGACAAAAAAGATCAGCTTCCTTTAAAATGGTGTTTACCACAAACCCATCTTTTAGGAGCTGATCTTTTGTCTAGTATAACCTATTCCGAACGAATTAAAATCGAAACCTTTTGTGAACTAGGGCTGTCCAATATCCAAATGGGCGTTCGGCTGAACCGATCACCGTCAACAATTTCTTATGAATTATCTCGATGTCAACCTTATCAGGCTGAATTAGCACAAACAGATGCCGAATACAAGCGATCACGATGTGGTCGGAAAACTAAGCTGAGCGATGAGTTAAAGCAAAAAATTCTCAACCATTTACGTCTAAGCTGGTCACCAGGAATGATTGCTCACGAATTTAAACTAGCTACTAAATCTATTTATAATTGGCTAAATCAGGGGAGAATTGGTTTCTCCTTGAATGATCTACCTGAACATGGCGTACGCCAACGGCGTAACGTTGACCAACGATCCAAATATAATCAATCTTTGGGGCGATCAATTGAACAGCGTCCCATGATGATTAATCAACGTAAGCGCATCGGCGATTTTGAACTAGATACAGTCGTTGGTCCTCGTGGGCATAGTAAGGCAGTTTTATTAACTTTAATCGATCGCAAATCACGGTTCCTTTGGGCATACCGGTTAAAAGATCGGACGACAGCGACTGTTAATGAAGCACTAACTAAGTTCCTAACCACTTTTAATGGTCCGGTGCACAGCTTTACTGTGGACCGTGGCACTGAGTTTAGTGGGCTAGTATCACTTGAATCACAATATGGTATTAAGACCTATTACTGCCATGCTTATACGCCAGCTGAACGTGGTAGTAATGAACGCTTTAATCGGAATTTACGTTATTTTTATCCTAAAGGGACTCGTTTTGAGCACATTAGTGCTCAAGATTTAACGACGACGTTACTCCAAATTAACCAGCGACCGCTTAAAATACTCGACTGGCAAACACCGTATCAGGTTATACTGACAAATTTGTCCAAAAATTCGGATTAAATTTGCAATCTACCCTTTTATTTTAATGTAGCACTGCTTACATATTCTCCCGCAATACGGTATACCTGCGCTGTTGTTCCTCGGTCATATCCTTGTAATACTGGTCAATAAGAAGCTGGATAATCTCGTAGTCGAAGCTAACATGTTCAATTGTCTTCAGGACTTTCATATCCTTGTAAGTCTCTGCGGATACCTTAAGGGATTTTTTCTGATTTTTTGGCATAGAGGAAGATTTATTCTCTTTTTTCGTAGCATTATCTGTTGCATGGTACTCTTCTGATGGCTTTACCGCTCCGGTAACCCTTCGTTGAAGAATATTAGGCTTTTTACTTGGCATCTTACTTGGCCTCCTTATCATCTATAAATAAGCCAATCCGGCTTAATAACTCATCGGTAACTTGCTGGTACTTGTCTAACACTCGCTTATCGAAGCGGTCCTTATCGGTAATTCCATTAATTGGGAATCGTTTAATCCGGGCCATTTGAGTAACAATATTTGTGAATACATTTTCTTCTCCAAACTCATCCTTAGCAGATTGTATGATTGTCTGATCGACACCGTTACGGGCATCGTGAAGCATTGGCAAGATACCAATTACCTCTATATCTAGCTGATACTCTTGCTGAAGTTTAGAAAGGGTATTCACATACTCTTCTGCACCGGATAGACTATCATCGTGTGTTTGCAAGCTGATAAGTGCAAAGTCTGAGAAGATAACAGCATTACGGGTAATCTCAATACTAAATGGTGGCACATCCAACAGAATTACATCATATTTCTTCTTCAATGGATTAAACAAGGGCTCCAACAGATGTGTTTCTTCGTACTCATTATTCGTATTCTGATATAAATATTTCGTGAAATCTTGGAAATCAATATATGAAGGAATTAGGTCAAGGTTATCCATTATCTTAACTGGTAAGTCTGTTAGATCTTTCTCCTGTACGCCTACCATCAGAGTTTTTTTAATTGAGTACACGGTATCTTCCTGCTGACTTTTCGTTAACATTAGTGTTTTAGTGGCGTTGGCTTGTGGGTCTAAGTCTGCAACCAACGTATGTATTCCCATTTTAGCTAAGGTATAAGCGATGAGATACGTGTTAGTTGTTTTTCCCACGCCACCCTTTTGATTACCAATCACAATGGTTAATGCCTCATCACGAGACTGTATAGCCTTTACTACGTCTGGAATATCCATAACAACGACCTCCAATTGATTTTTAATTAGTATACCACAATTTAATAGTGAAAGGGAAATTTCCCTAAATAGTTATTTAGATATATAGAATTAGGGATATATAGAAATTGGGATAAAGGGAAAAAGGGATACTTATCGACTGAGAACACTGTTATAATGGGAATTAAAAATATCCCTAAATAGAAAAAGGGATTTAGGGATAATTCTATTTAGGGATAATTCTATTTAGGGATAAATAGATAAAGGGAAAAAGGGAAATTAAATATAATTGTTGACAGATATCCTATGAAAGGGCTATAATCATTGGTATTGACAGTCCTACTATATGATGTGTTTTTAACATTATTTCCACCGTTTGCTGTACTAACTGTGAATCATGGGGGACACTGTCAGTAGTTCAAAAGAAGTAATACCTAAAAAACTGCATAAAAAAAACACCCACCGACTGGCATCGGTGAGCGCCACACAAAAGTCAACTCATTTACTGACTATTATATCATGGCCGGTGCGATTTTTAAAGCCCTAGGGGACAAGCTGGGGTCTAAATCCAAGGGGACACGTTTGCCAGGGCGACTTCAATAAGTCTGGCTATACCACAACAAGGTCATCTGTACGGCTGGGTGGTGAATGGTGAGCGCGACCATTAACGGCGCGGGTGGTAAAACGAAGCTTCGGCTTGGTGCCACTGATTAGTTGGTGATCGAACAAACATAAATACGTATTGCCAACGCCTACTAGGGCGTTTTTTAGTAGGCTAAACCGAAAACGTAGGTTTATAATGAGTGGTGGTAGCAATACCGCAATTGTACAGACAAGCGACGGGCGTTAACGACCGACGAACTAAGGGGAAACTTTTAGTAGTAGAATTGTACTCTGGTTCAGTTATTCCAAATAGCTGATTCCAGGGAACAATTCTGCGCTCAAAACGTCACTCCCTCTAAACTGAATGGAAAACCGTAACCCGTCAAGTCAAATTCCAAAGAAAAAAAGAAAGTTGGTGGAATTGTTGGAATGTAAGGATTACATTGTTCCATTGAATCCAGATGTGATCGTTAAGAAGACAATCTATCGGAGTTCTGCAAGAATTACTGATCGGCAAAGGAACCAAGTGAAGAGAGTTTTGCGTAGTCAAGGGTATCAGGGAAGAATTAGTAGTATTCGATACACTCGGGTAAATTACAAGTATTCATTTAAAGTATTCGTGAAGTATCAGGGGAGTGTCGGTAAGTTTTTGGTTAATACAAAGAATGAGACAGTTGAATTCAAGGGAATGGCCTAGACGTAATTTCAGTGAATTTCACAAAGTATATTTACCGATAAATCAGGGATTGAATAGCTATACCAATTGGTTATCAGAAATTTTCACAAAGGTAAAATAACGGATCGTTGTTTTATCAGGGTGAATGGTGGTTACTTGGGATAAGCCGCCTTATGTGAAGTAGAAATTGGTATACTAAAAAAGGCTCCCGGTTTAACACTGGAGGCCTTTTTTCTAGGTTACATATTTTGAGGATGAATGTTTTTATCTTCGTAGCTTTTACTTGGGGGCTGTAACATGATGAATACTGCTTAGTTTTTGGTGCCGTACCCCGCAATAGATGCGTCGCTTCGTTGGTATTATCTTAAATGCTAAGTACCGAGTTGAGAAGGATCATAAAAATATTGGCGTCATAATCCCACTGGACGACGAAGAACTTAAATTTTTAATGACTAAAGCCTTGAGACGTTACTTTAACGCCCTAAGAAGCAATGAGAAGCACATCAAGAACGTGGAAAACTACCTGTACGGCACCATGCAAAATCTATTTGGTGTTTGGTGGAATAAACAAGCGGCTAGAGAATACGCGGCCAAACACCCCGAAGAAGAAAAGCCGGCCGACAACGACAACAGTGGGTTGTACTACTAGTCCTAAAAGGCTGCAAAATCCTTTCTAAACGGTTTTGAGACTTACTCACCCTTTATGCTTAAGCTATATTTAACTGGCTTAAACAGAAGAACAGGGGCTTTTAAATAAGTGTCAGAGATAACTAGCTCAAAAGTTCAGCCTTTAGATCAATGCCAACCTCAAGTGGTCTGAGGCCAGGGCTTTATCTATTGATAAGGTACTCAAAAGGTAGTATAATGGTAGTAGTAAAAGAAAGGAGATGAGACAATCATGGCAGTTAAGGAAAAGAAACGGGTCCAAGTCAAGATTGATAAAGATTTGGCCGATGATACCGAAGCAGTTTTAAGCGAATTGGGCTTAAATCCAACCACGGCCATTAACATGTTTTACAAGCGGATTGTTGCTAATGGTGCTTTACCTTTTAATGTGTCTTTAAGCGAAGAAGAAAGAGCTAATTTACGCTTTTTAAAGGCGACCGAAGGGACACCAGTCACCGAGTTCAAAGACGCTAAAGAGGTCGCTGATTGGCTCAACGATCCAGATGAGGACTAATGACTTAGTCAGCCTATACGTTAGTTTTGTAGAAACTAACGGTGGCAAGTCTCGACCAGTTTTAATTCGTCGGGTATCAGGACAGACGGTCGAGGCTTTTAAAATTACTAGTCAGTATGAAAAGAAGTCGGCTTATATCAAGCAACAATATTATCCGATTCAAGATTGGCAATCCGCTGGGTTGAAGAAACCTTCCTGGGTCGATCTTGGTAATATTTATCGCTTTCCCAAAGCCGGTTTAAACTTTAAAGAAATCGGTCATTTAAGTAAGCTAGATCAAAATAAAATTTCAGATTTTACGCTTGACCTAAAATCAAAAAGAAGAGGTAAGGGTCAAAAGATAATTCAACAGCGATCAAGTAAAAGGAAGCACAAAGAAAGTAAAGCAGAGCTTACACAAAGAATTCAAAAACAGTTAAAAGACTTTGCTAAATACAATCCAGAAATTAAGCCAAAAAACAATCCTGAAAATAAAAACGATCGGCCTAGTTATTAGGTTGATCGTTTTTTAATTTATCCGGTTTATGGGCGTTAACATAGTCAGCAAATATTTTTAAAAGTTCTTCGGTTTGTTCGACTGATAAGTTATCAGCCTGAAAGTATTTTTCGATTAAGGCTCCTTTTTGAATTAGTCGACGAGAGCGGGCCTTGCGTGCTTGGCGGTTTTCATAGTATTTAGATTGCCGTAATTTAAAATCTTCTCGTTCAATTTTTTGATTTAAACGTGCTTGTTGTTTAACTAATTTTTCATATTGATTAGGCATGGAATTTCCCCATCTCGTATGGCTAATGATCTACGGACTTTACCTTTAAAAATTCAGAAAATTGCTTGGCTAAAAGCTTAATCTGATCGTTAGACAAATTAGCATAATCTAAATTGGCTTGACTGATGATTTGTTTACCTAGCCGTTGTTCAATCTTATTTTTTTCAGCTTTAATCTTTTGATTAAGGGCTTTTAATTTAGCTTCTTGTTTTTCTAAGTTACTTTGAGACATAACGATCCCTCCAATCATATTAGAAATAATCACCGAAACTATATCATATAGGAAACGTTAAGTCAAAGGATAAAAGTTGAAATAGCGAAGCGGAAGGCATACACTAGAAGTAAATTTAGGAGAATCAGCAGTCCGAGTGAAACGAGGTCAATGCGCACTTACACGTCATCTTTGATGACGTTGTGCTAAACCCATTAAAACTTGTATTAGAAGTCGCCGTTGGCGACAACAAAATCAAACCCATAAACCCTAAAAGAAAGGAGACAACAGCATGGCAATTTTTCATATGAGTTTTCAAAATATAAGCGCAGGAAAAATGCGTAGTGCGGTTGCCAGTGCCGCTTATCGAAGTGGTGAAAAGCTATTTGATGATAAGGAAGGTCGCCACTATTTTTATGCCCGCTCGGTTATGCCAGAAAGCTTTATTTTGACGCCAAAAAATGCACCAGAATGGGCCAGTGATCGAGAGCAGTTGTGGAATGAAGTTGAAAAGAAAGATCGTAAATCAAACTCACGGTATGCAAAAGAGTTTAACGTGGCTTTACCGGTAGAATTAAGTGAATCCGAACAGAAAGAATTACTGACAAAATATGTGCAAGAAAATTTTGTTGATGAGGGCATGGTAGCCGACGTGGCAATTCATCGCGACCACCCAGATAATCCGCACGCTCATGTGATGTTAACCAATCGCCCATTTAACCCCGATGGTACTTGGGGACAGAAAACAAAAACCGAATACATTTTAGATAGTCATGGTAATAAAACTAAGACCCCTGCAGGGAATGTAAGAAACCGAAAAATTTGGTTGGTTGATTGGGATAAAAAAGAAAAAATAACTGAATGGCGGCACAATTGGGCGTTGAGTGTTAATCAAGTTTTAGAGCAAAAAAATATTCCCGATCGGATCAGCGAAAAATCCTTTGAAAATCAAGGAATAGATGAAGTTCCAACTCAACATGAGGGAATCAATAGTAAGCGGCATGAAAGAAAAGAATTTAATCAACAAGTTAAGGACTATCGCAAGGCCAAAGCCAGTTATAAAAATAACCAAGAAAAAGCAATCAATAGAGGTCATTTAGATAGCCTAAGTAAACACTTCTCGTTTAATGAAAAACGGGTAGTTAAAGAGCTAAGCCATGAACTGAAAACTTATATCAGTTTGGAGAACTTAGATGATAAGCGGCGCATGCTATTTAATTGGAAAAACAGTACCTTAATTAAACATGCGGTTGGTGAAGATGTGACTAAACAATTATTGACAATTAACCAACAAGAAAGCTCACTCAAAAAAGCAGATGAACTCTTAAATAAAGTGGTTGATCGCACGACTAAAAAACTTTATCCAGAGCTTAATTTTGAACAGACCACGCAAGCTGAAAGACGAGAATTAATTAAGGAAACCAATAGCGAACAAACAGTTTTCAAGGGTAGTGAATTAAACGAACGTTTAATGAACATTCGTGATGATTTGTTGACACAACAATTATTGACCTTTACCAAACGGCCATACGTTGGCTGGAAGTTATTAATGCAACAGGAAAAGGAAGTCAAAATCGAACTGAAATATACGCTGATGATTCATGACGATAACTTAGAAAGTCTAGAACACGTCGATCAAGGGTTACTAGAGAAATATTCACCAATCGAACAGCAAAAGATTACTCGCGCAGTCAAAGATTTGCGAACAATCATGGCTGTTAAGCAAGTTATTCAAACGCAATACCATGAAGTATTGAAAAGGGCCTTTCCCAAAGGCGATTTAGATGGATTGCCATTGACTAAACAGGAACAGGCTTATACAGCCGTGATGTACTATGATCCAACTTTAAAGCCATTAAAAGTCGAAACAATGGAACAATGGCAATCAAATCCACCACAGGTTTTCAGTACCCAAGAACATCAATTAGGGTTAGCTTATTTGTCGGGACAGCTTAGCTTAGATCAGTTAGAAAATCATCACTTACAACGGGTTTTAAAGCATGATGGCACTAAACAACTCTTTTTTGGCGAATGCAAAGTCGATCCGACGATTAAGAACAGTCAGATCGAGAAAATTCAAAAACAGTTAAAAGGGCAACAAGCCAAGGACGACCAGTACAGAAAAGCAAATATCGGACATTATCAACCACTGAACTACAAGCCAGTTAGTCCAGACTATTACTTAAAGACGGCCTTTAGTAACGCAATCATGACCGCCTTATATGCCCGTGATGAAGATTACGAACGGCAAAAACAGGCGCAAGGTTTAAAGGAGACTGAGTGGGAAATGACGAAAAAGCAACGGCAACACCAAACCCGGAACCGGCATGAAGATGGGGGTATGCACTTGTAATCAAAATGTACTCATTATGTCTCATCTTTTACACCTGTTTCCATTTGGAATTCAGATAAGAAATCACGCATATACTTTGTTCGACGACTGGCTTCTTGCTTTCCCGTTCTGGTATTCATTGAACTTGCTAATTTCAGTAGCTTTTCATAAAAGTGATTGATGGTTGTACTTTTGTGATGGCGATAATCATCGTGTGTTTTGATTTCCTTCACTGATATTTTGGGATCGTATATTTCCTGTCCAGCGTGCCCGCCGTAAGCAAATGCACGTGCTATGCCGATTGCACCTAGTGCATCAAGTCTATCAGCGTCCTGAACACATTTACCTTCGTTAGAAAGCTGGTAATGGTGTTCAATGTTGTCAGAATATGACATATGTTGGATAATATCTAAAATGTCTTCTCTAGCCGGAGTTGCAATATTCTCATGGCTAAGTATAATTCGTACTTCTCTCAGTCTATTCTTTTTATCTGCAGTGACTTTTTCGTCTATGGTGTCATGCAAATAGCTAGCTGCTTTCACAACATACAGACCAATATCAGTTTCATCTTTTTTAAAATCTTCTGTATATATTTTCTGAGCTAACTTAGCCACTCTTTGGGCATGAAGAAAATCATGCCCAGTTGGATCAAAGGCCATATTTTCTTTAGAAAATGATTTTATATCATCTAAACTCATTACTCTTTATCTCCTTTAATTACTTTATTTCGTAAAGCTATCAAGCATAGAGAAATTGTGAATACGGCAACAAAAAACAAAATCAAGAAATTGATTGCTAACCCCCATTTTGTCCCTGAAATTACACTCCCTTGTTGTTTCTGCAATAAAGAAACAATAGAGGACGATATTGCAATTCCAACTGCTCCTGAATAAGCTTGAACCGTCATATAAATCGAATTACCATCATTTACTAACCCAGCAGGTAATTGAGACAAACTATAGGTCATGATGTTACTGTAGCTAAAGCTCAATCCCACCATAAAAAGCATATATATTAAAACCAGCCCGCCAATACTTGGTGTAAATAGGTTGGCGCCCAAAAAGGTCAGTCCAATGATTATACAGCCACTTATAATGGGTAAGCGGGGTGCAGTTTTATCGTAAATAATACCAGCAACCACCGATAGCACTGCATCAATCACAGCGGCAGGAGCAATTAGAAAACCTACCAAACCAGGTGACTGGGCAAAAAGTATTTGTAGCACATTAGGGATTAAGTATGACATACTCAAAGAACTGAATTGCAATAGAAAAAAAGCACTTAACAACTGCAAAAAGCGTTTGTTTTTAAAGAGACTTAATTCCAACAATTTATGGCTCTTATGCTTCTCATTAAGAAGGAAAAGTAAGCCACTAAAAAAAGCTGTTCCTAGTAAAAATAAATACAATTTAAAAGAGCTACTGTTAGCAGTCAAGTTAACAATAAACATCAACGTCGTTGTCAAAAAAATGGCCAAGAAAATGCCCCCACGGACATCAAAGGGAACGTAATGAACCGGTGAACTTTGTTCAATGCTAAGCTCACCAAGCAGCCAGGTAACCATAATAATTGGTATTAAAATTATAAATAGAAAATGCCAATTGAATGTGTCCTGAATTATGCCACCATATATGGGACCCACTGCTGGTGCAAAGGCAATAACTAAGCTACCTAGCCCCATAAAAGTGCCAACTTTTTTCTTTGGCACTTGATCTAGTATGACAGCAAACATCAACGGTAACGCGATTCCATCAGCAATGCCTTGACATAAGCGGCCTAGCAAAACTAAATTAAAGCTGTTGGAAAAGCTTGCAATCAACGTACCGACTAAAAAGCTTAAGCACGAAACTCTAAATAAAGTTACCACACGAAACCGTCTTAAAAAGAATGAACCCAATGGAATCAAACTAGTTGAGACTAGCATATATCCAGTAGTCAACCATTGAACTTGACTGATAGGTATAGAAAAATACGTTGTTAATTGTGGGAAGGTTATGTTTAACGCTGTTTCAACCACTATTCCTAAAAAGCTTAAAAGACCAATCGAAATTATTGCGCTCAATAGTTTGTTGTGTTTCTCTTGAACCAAGAATTTCACCTTCCAAACACTACATATAGTTTTTATTACATATTATACCACTATATATGGTTCTTAGGCCGTTGCTCCTACATATTTTCAAGAACGAACAATAGTTTCTCTAGCCTTTGAGAAACTACACTTAAAATAGTCGCAAGTCCGTTATAGCCATGCTATAATGTAAACAGAAAAAGGAAGCCCCGCTAGAACAGGGCTTCCCATGTAGAGCCGTTTAAGACGGTGGCAAAGTTTAATAATAGATTAAATAATCCGTTAGCCTGAAGTGAACCCTTAAAATTGGACAAATTGTTAAGCTGCTTTTTGAACGGCGAGTTCTCGGTATTTTACCGGGGGCTTGCCGTTTAATTTTGTTTTGATACGACGGTTGTTATAGAAGTCTATCCAATCTTTCATTGCTTGAATTAGGCTAGTTTTATCTTCAAAATGTTCATCCATCATTTCTGCTTTCATAATATGAAAGAATGACTCCATTACTGCATTATCAAGGCAAGTCGCTTTACGAGACATACTTTGGAATGCATGATGTTCTTTCAAGAGCGTTCGCCATTGGCGATGTTGATACTGAAAGCCTTGGTCAGTATGAACTGTTGTCCGATAATTTAGTGCCGGAAGTCCTTCTAAAGCTTCTTTGAGCGGTTTAATGGCGAATTCAACTGTTGGATGTTCACTTATATTAAATGCTAAAATTTCTCCAGAGAATAAATCTAGTACCGGTTCCAAATAAACGCGTTCATTTGTTCCCATAGATCCATATCGAAATTCACTGACGTCTGCTACAAGTTTTTGATAGGGTCTGTCGGTCTTAAAGCGACGCTTTAACCGATTAGGGGCAATCCTACCAACTAATCCTTTATACGAGTTATATTTACGAGTTTGGCGATTAAAGGCATGACATATCCAGGCATGTTCTTGCATAATACGTAAAACCCGCTTGTGATTTATCTGAAATCCTAAATCATGCAGAGCACTTGTAATTCGACGGTACCCGTACTTCTTTGTGTATTTTAAATCTTGTTGTCGAATTTCATCAATTGCTTGAATAACTTGATCGTCATTGAATTTTCGACCTTCATGATTTCGAGTGTAGTAATACGTGCTACGCGGTATTTTAATTACTTTGAGAATCAATTTAATTGATACTTGGAATATTTGCCTCAACTCAGTCGCTATTTTCGAGATTTCCTTTGTGCTGATTTTTTCCGAGCTAAGGCTTCTAATTTTTTTAAGTATTCATTCTCAATCTTCAACATTTGATTCTCTTTTTGGAGTTGCTTTAAAGTATCTTTTGTTGTTGAGTTGTCCTTTTGGACAACTGGTTTAGCGTTCTCATTCTTGTGTTTTGCCATATTTTTCGAGTTGCCTCGCTTTCGCTCAAGCCCTTTTATCCCTAATGTCTCAAATCGCTTTTCCCATTGCCAAATTGTACTTGGCGAGGATAAATTAAAGTGTAAGGCGGTTACTGGAAGTGAGGCCTGATTTTGTTTCCTCCAGTTTAATACATCAACTTTAAACTGACTAGTGTATTCTAAGTCCATGGCTTTTGGCTGAAGTCCTTTAATACCAAATCTTTCAAATCGCTGAATCCAAATTGAAACGGTAGCCTTGCTGCCAATCCCATACTTTCTCGCTAGTGAATAAGCTGCCTGACCACTTAAATACTCGGTGACAATCTTAACTTTAAAATCGAAATTAAATTTACTCATAAATGAAACCCCCAAAATTGGATTTTTCTGTCCAACCTTGGGGGTTCACTTTAGCCCTGCCAAAAGCTAAGACGGATTATTTTTTTGCTGACTTTTGATCAGCTCAACAATTAATGCAATCAAGGCCACGATAAATGTACCGAAAGCTAGCATTAATTGTAAAGCGTCCGAAACGGACACTTAGGCTACTCCTTTCGTTAGGATTTATGGGCTTTAAAGGTTTAACACCATAAGCACCGCCTCCGATCGGAAATAGCCACCGCCTTAACTTCTCTACTTGATTCATTATACAGAGATATAATTCTTTTAGAAACATATTTTTAAATCAGTAGTGTACTTCATTCTAACCTGGATTAGTGTATTAACGTAAGTCATCTTAGTAAGAACATTGAGCATAAAAATACGGTAATTGATTCATTTTATCAGAGTGCTTGCTTATATCTATAGGAGGTTCTATTTTGAATATTCAATCTGTAAATAGTTTTTTAAGCAAAAAAGCAGAATCCCTAAAGTCTATAAAAGCTAATGTAACAGTTGATGGAAGAGGTTTGCTACCACGATTTTTCTATAGAGGACAGTCAAATGACTTCAAAAGTAGTAATAACGTTGCTAGCATCTTTAGACAAAAAGAGCTCTCCGGATATACCCATGAATATTCATTTACTAATGAGTACATGCGTAGGTACGCAAACGATTTTAACAATTTAGAAAACAATTTTTCTCGCCTGTCTTATATGCAACATTTTGGCTTGCCAACTAGGTTATTAGATGTAACGACCAATGCTCTTGTCGCTCTTTATTTTGCCTGTCAATCTCATCTTGATTCTGAAGGACATGAAACAGACGGGATAGTTACCATGTTTTTTTCTAACAAGACACAAAATATTGATGATTTCACATACTATAGTAGTCGCAGTGACACCGTGGAAGTCTTATCAACATTAGCATTGATGGACGAAGAAAAAAAGAAAAGTATTTATAGAAAAATATCTTCTTTCAACAAAAATATTGATGATTTGTTGAAAGAAGATGAAAATCATTTATACCAAAGTTGGTACATGGATCTGGTCAAGCAGTTCCCAGAGGGCTATTATGAACAACTTTCTGAGGAAAACCAAAAAGTATATGACTCACTAAATGATTTCTATAAAGAAATAAATCAGTCTTATGAAATGCAATGCCTGTATCATGATATTAAAAGAGATACTGGTTATTTTGCTGATCTAATCAACTTTAGAACTTTACTTCACCCATTTTTCGTCGAACCTTCAATTAATAATGAACGCTTACGAGCTCAAAGTGGTTTTTTCCTTTTTGAACCTTATGATGGTACATCATGTAGCTTGGAAAATATTCATGATGATATTGATAACAAAGTATCTCTGTACAATGGACACAATGAGCCAATTAGATTAGTAATTCCTGGTGAAAAAAAGCAACAAATTTTAAACGAATTAAATCAATCATTGGAAATAAACCAGGCTACTTTATTTCCAGACAAAGAAAATGTGGCTAGTTATATAAAAAATAATTTTTAATAAAAAATGTTTAAAGGCCATTAGGGCATACCCTAATGGTCTTTTTTATTTCTGTGCTATACTAGGAATTACAAGTGTTCATTAGAACTGTCCAAAAGGGGAACTGGAAATGGCTAAAATCGGTTATGCGCGTGTGAGTTCCAAGGAGCAACATTTAGATCGACAGTTAGCGGCTTTAAAAGACGTTAATAAATTATTTACGGATAAATTAAGTGGGGCTAACACCAAGCGACCAGAACTGCAAAAAATGCTGGCCTATATTCGTGAGGGTGATATTGTAATGGTCACTGAATTAGATCGCTTAGGCAGAAACAACCATGATTTGACTAAGATCATGAACTCCATTCAAAATAAGGGTGCCACCCTAGATGTGTTAAATTTGCCGTCCATGACCGGGATTGCTGACCCAAATTTACGTCAACTGATGACCAACTTGATTATTGAACTCTATAAGTATCAGGCCGAAAGTGAACGTAAGCGAATCATTGAGCGCCAGCAACAAGGGATTGCCTTAGCTAAGCAGCAGGGTAAATATCATGGGCGCAAACCCCAATATGCCAAAGATGATCCCCGTTTGCAACATGCTTTTAAGCTTTATCGAGCTGGTATGAGTGACATTGATGTGTCCCGAAATACAGGTATTAAACGGACGACCTTTATCAGATATCGCAAAAAGTTTAATATAAAAAGATGAGACTTATATGTCAGATAAATTAAAAACCGTTTTTTATGAGCAGCAAAACTATTTTGAGAAAATGATGGGAATCATGTTAGAGTGGTATCATTTATTAATCGGAATGCAAACAACTGTGCTCAACATAGTTCTGAAAGTGTTTGTTGTTCCATTCTTCGATTGCATGCTTAGTAGCTTTCAATTCATCGTACACGTTTTTATTTTCAAGATTGTATTTGAAAATAAAATGTTACCTTTTACCCTAGAAAGGTAACGCCAAAAGAAAAATTTCCAATGCATTTAGCAAAGGGAATTTTTTGTAATTAATTCGTGGTTTTTTTGATAATCATTTGAAAGTGAATTATCGAATTGTGGCCCCTAATACGTTTTTAAAATGATTCATCGCCCATTCAGCACCAGCTGGTGAGAACGTGGCCACGGCTGCTTGTGGAATCACAATGTGGTAATCCAGGTTGTAGGCACTGATTGCGGTGTGGAGGACACAAATATCAGTGCAGACACCAGCAATCCAGACTTCATCAATCCGCCGTTCCCGCAGGTAGTTATCCAAATTGGTGTTTTGGAAGGAGGAGTAACGGTTCTTATTGAATTTGTAGACATGGGAGTCGTCATGATGTTGATCAAACCAGCTGCCGACTTGGCCGTATAGTTTCTGACCGGTCGTCCCAATAATATTATGGGCCGGATATAGTTTGGTTTCTGGATTGAATGGGTCATTAAGCCGGTGACCATCAGTAGGAAAGATCACATAATCATGCTGGCTTAAGAATTGATCGGCTAACCGCATAATTTCTGGGGCCAACGTCTGCGCTGGCTTGCCAACCGTTAGTGATCCCTTATCAGCCACAAAGTCGTTTGTATAGTCAATAATTAAGAGCGCTTTAGCCATCTTAATGTTCCTCCGTAAATTGAGCTTTAGTAATTAACTGTTCTTGCAATTCAGCCAATGTAGCTGTTAAGTAAACTGGGTACCGATCGGGGTTAACTAACCGTTTTGTGGCTTCTGGTAATTCTGCCACTTGATCCATTGAGAATTGCTGAATCTTAAAGAGATCATTTTCGATTGGGGAAGCATTGGAACCCAGATATTCTTGCATCAATGGCTTAGCATTAAAGTTAGTCAGAACTTGACTGGCGTGCGTGGCTGCCGAATTAGCATTAACCACTTTCAATGGAGCCGTGATGTGCTCATCAGCCAGGGCAATCACATCGGCGATCGCTTGGTGAAGGTTATCTTGCCGGTAAATCCGGTAAACTTGCTTATTACCAGGCAGGGTGATCTTTTCTCTGCTATCACTAACCTTAATTTTTGGGATCCATTGATCATTAATCTTTTCTTCGGCGAGCTTATAAACGCCACTTAATACCGGACTGGAGGAACTGGTAATTAAACGTTCCCCAATCCCAAAGTTATCAATTGGAGCTCCTTCATCCAACAACGACTTAACTACATGCGCATCAAGGGCATTTGAAGCTGTAATCTTTGCCTTGGGGAAGCCAGCATCATCGAGCATCTTCCGGGCTTTGATGGCTAATTGCGAAATGTCACCGGAATCGATCCGGATCCCGACTGGTTGGTGCCCTTGAGCGCTAACTTGCTTGAAGACCCGAATTGCGTTCGGCACTCCTGACTTCAAGACATCATAAGTATCAACGAGCAAGGAAACTTTGTCAGGATAAACCTTGGCCCAAGCTTGAAAGGCACTTAATTCATCAGAGAAGCTTTCGACCCAGGCATGTGCCATTGTGCCGGCCGCGGGAATATTAAATTGACTGGCTGCTTGTAAGTTCGACGTGCTGGTACAACCGCCGATCACCGCGGCTCGCGCCCCATACGTGGCGGCATCAGGGCCTTGCGCCCGCCGCGCGCCAAATTCCATAATTGGTCGGCCTTGAGCGGCATGGTTGATTTGCCAAGACTTCGTCGCAATTAATGATTGATGGTTAATGATGTTTAGAATAAAGGTTTCTAACAGCTGGGCTTCAATCAACGGTCCACTAATTGAAATAATTGGTTCCTGTGGGAAAACAGGGGTTCCTTCTGGTAAAGCCTTAATCGAGCAGTGATTTTTAATCTTGCTCAGGTAATCCAAAAACTCGGGAGTAAATTCATTCAGGGAGGTCAGGTATTCAATGTTCTCCTTAGTGAAATGCCAATTTTGAACTTGTTCTACCACCTGCTGGAGACCAGCGACAATGACAAAACTACCGTTGTCGGGAACCCGGCGGTAAAAGACGTCGAAGCGAGCTTGTCGATCATGGGGTAGGGTAGCGTAGTACCCATTGGCCATGGAAAATTCATATAAGTCGGTTAATAGTTGTAGATTCATCTTAAATGCTTCCTTTTAAGTAAAAATTACTTTAATTTGGCTAAAAATAAAAGTATGGTTGACTTTTATTTACGTCTAGTATAAATACTTTGCAGCAAAATGCAAATGATGCCCTTTAGTTAAGTTGGTAGAGCTTTGGTGGCCGCCCAGAATGGTTCAAAGTGGCGACCCCGACTTCTTTGAAGAGGTGGTTGTGAGTTTTCTTAAAGTTGGAATTATCAATCTTGTCAATTGTCGTACCTAAGAAAGCCGCAAAGACTTCGCGCGCTTGGCGCAGGGTAAAGGTATTACCTAAGATCCGAAGAATTTGGGGTTGATAGTCCAGCTTGTTTTTAATCCGATTAATGGCGGTAGTAATGATTTGAATATGATCAAAGACCAGGTGACCGGCGGGACTTAGGATAATCTCCTGTTGGTCATGGGTGATCACATAGTTGCCCTGATCTTTATCAAGCACGAACCATTGGGCATCTGTGGCCCCATACCCTGGATGCAATTTTGGGGTTGATGGTAAATAGGTCATATAGGCGAGTGCCAGTGCCCGAGTTCCCGTAACCCGCTTGGGATCTGTAAAGGTGGCCAGTTGTTCGGTTGAATTCATCGGAACTTGCAGGCCAATTTTATCGTCAATTAGACGAATGCAGGCCGTGTCGGCACTCTCTTTACTCCGCAAGAGGGTTTCGGGGAGGACCCAATGTCCCTTTAGAGGTTCATCTGCCCGCTTAATCAATAGTAATTGTGGTCGGTGTAATTCAGTATTAAAACTCCAAATGACGTTGGTGATGGTCACCAATGGCCGGGCAATAATTTCACTATCCAATTGACGCTCCTCCCTTCATAATTGTTAACTCAACTCTATTTTAGCATTTCTCGGCCACTAGTAATTGCCCAGTTGCTTTAAATCATGTTTGACGAGGATTGCTAAATTTTGAATGGTGATCGACGTCGGCTGGGCTGTTTTAGCAGTGAACCGGGTAAGAATGGATGCGGGTTAACGGTGAAAGTAAGCCTGTACCTCTTGCGGATATCCCTGAGCGGCGTTTACCCGACTGAGCAGGGCCTTGTCGTGGGTGCTGGTGAACCCCGTTTGCCGTAAGTGGCGGTATAGGTCGAAGTAGGGCAGCTCCTGTTGTTTCGCCCGTGCGATCTCTTGGGAGATGTCGTAGGAGACTTTGCGGAAGTCAACGGACAGCTGACCGGCATCGGTGACGGTCAGGATGGCGTAGTGGGCCCGCTGGTCGGCCATGAACTTGGCGTAGGGACTGTAAGGTTGGCCGGTCGCTCCCGGGTTAATGATCAGTTGCCCTTGGTCTGACGTCCGGAGGAGCTGCTGATGAATATGGCCGTAGACCGCCACGTCATGCTGTCCCACCAGGTGGTCGAAGTGGGCTTCGGCCTGGTTAGGGTACAGGTCGTGACCGGTCGAGCGCTCCGGTTGGTTATGGGAAAGCCCGAAGTCCAGGCCATTGACCGTGCGACTGGTGGCGATGGGCTGTTTGACTAGTGCCTGGAAGTGGTTGGGAGATAGACGTTCGATCAGATATTGGGTTAGGCGGGCGAAGTAGACTTCGGAGGGGTCCTCCAGCTGGACTTGACCGTCAACTAGGGCCTGAATCCCCTGGTCCCAGTTGCCCTGCAACCAGACGCTGGGCTGGACCGCGGCTAAGGCCTGGTAAAGGTCCTCTGCGCCTGGCCCCGGTAAAAAGAGATCACCTAGAAACCAGTAATCCGTGACGGCTTGCTGGCGAGCGTCCGCTAAGACGGCGGTCAGTGCGGACAGGTTTCCGTGAATATCGGCCAAGACGGCAATTTTTTGTAACATGGTGTCACTTCCTTGAAAGATTGAATGGCCTCGTCGAACATATTTCGGCGGGTCACCGGTATGTCGTCCATGAGTGAGACGACTTTACATTTTTCGGACAGTATCTATAATAATGGACAGGTTGTTGGATTGAAACGCTCGTTCGGAAAAAACTTGGGGGACGAGAAGACAGTATCGCGAAAGGGAGTTTTTTAATGCGAAAGACGGATCGTCGTACGCAGTATACCATCACGGTCATCAAAGATGCGTTTATTCAGCTGATCAAACGGCATGGTTACTTCGGCATGACCGTGACGAAGCTGTGCCGGGAAGCCGATATCGCCCGGTCGACGTTTTATCTCCACTTTGATGGCTTAGATAATGTTTTGAATGCAGTGCTGGATGATGCGCTAATGTTTACGGATAATCGGCAACTGACGGCGCTGGGTGCTGGTGCCCAATCGACGGATATGGATTATCTTAAGGAAAATGAGTCGCAATTGGCCGCTTGTCAACGCGTCGCCGACTCCAACAAGTACCATGAACTGCTGATGGATCCCATGCTCAGCGAATATATTGTGGGCCGAATCATTGCCCGGGAACGGCAGCGGATGGTGCCGGCCATCCAACGGCGAACCGGCCTCAGTGCGGTGGATGCGGAAAAACTCTTTATTTACACGGTCCACGGGTCGTTTGCCATGAACAAGAAGAATGGGTTCATCAAGAATGACGCGTGGTATCATGACCTCCGCCTGTTGAACCGGTTCATCAATAGCGGCTATACCGCCTTCCAAGGCGATTTGTCGGACTGAACAGGGGATGGCGTCTGACGATTGAAAAAGCGAAAAGGAATTCTACCACTGAGAATTCCTTTTCGCTTTTAGTTTGGCGGAGAATTCAGCCTTAGTGGGTCGGCGTCGTGACGGCTAACCGTTCAATTAAGGCGCGTTGCTCAGGGAACAACTTGATCAGCGCATCCGGCTTGGGAACCATCAGCTGGCCCTTGTCTTGTGGCGGAATATTGCCGCTGATTTGAGAAAAACCAGCGCCATCGCCGGTCAGGTGCTCAAAGGCAATGAAGGTTCCGGCCTCCACGTAAAAGCCGTGGACTTGATCTTTCGTTTTATCCAGTCCTAACTGAACCTGGTAGTACTTCCCTTCTTGCGTAAAGCAGTGTGCCACCACGGCGTCGCCCATCGAATACATCCAGGCTTGACCCCGTTCGACAAAGTGGAAGTGGGCGGGATGTTGCGCATCGATGGTCAGGTACATGGTCAATTCGCCGGGACGAATTCCTTGGTTAACCATGTAGAAGGGCAGGAAAGGTTGGGCAGCTTGTTCCTGTTTAGCCTGTTGTTGAGGTGTCAACTGGGGATGGGGCTGGGTAGGCCCCTCAATCTGGAGCCCCTGAGCTTGCCCGGTGGTCAGAGCATGGAAGGCTTGGTCAATCGTTGACGAGAAGCCAATCGCGCGGTCGATAATGTTATCGGGGATGTAGAGCTGCCCCTTATTGATGGTGAGGTAGTGACTATGGGGAGCATCCGCCACCAGCTGCATGCTTGGCGCTTTGATCAGCTGGTTTTGGGGGCCAATTCCCAGTTCCAGAACCAGGAGTTTTTGGTTCTGGTAGGTTTGCAAAAAGTCGGTGAAACCATGGGCCCGCGTTTTATCGGCCTGAAAGGCTTCGCCCGCTAGGTTGAGGACTAATGGGGCACCGCACTGATCGCAGGTGGGCCGGTCGGCAAGAGTTAGGGTCCCGGCTTGGTCCTTCAGGTAAATCTGGTGGAGTTGGGCGCTGAGGTCCACCGTTCCGTGTTTTTGGGGATGTTCGCGACACACGCCGCTTAACCAGTTACCCTCGATTTCGAAGGTGTTCTGGAAGCCGGCTAAGTCGAAGTGGTGGTCAATGTTGGACGTCCAGAAGTAGGTGGGCTTATTCCCTAGAAGGTGCTTTAACGTGGTCATTAAGGATGACGAGTGATAATTATGGGAATAATACTCGGTAATCCGGGCATAGGCACGCCACTGATCCAATGGGTCGGGGTAGTGATAGCTTAGGGCCGTGAGTAGGTTTGACAGCGGGTACTTATCGGCTAGGTCGCCTAAGACCTGGTGTAATTTGGCGTCTTGGGCGAATAGATTGAGGCCTTCGGAGATGGATAATCCATTGCTGGCGGTGACTAAGATGGCGTCGGCATCGGTTAACCAGTGTTGGGCGATTTGAATTGAATTAGGCATGGGCTCCTCCTTGCATGAAACTAGCAGCTTCCTTAAGCACTTGGTTAATATCAGCGCTGATTAATTGAGAACGGTGTTTAATTTCGGGACTGGTCAGCGCATCCTTGGGATTGATGTTCACGTAAAAGGTTTGGGGCATATAGTGCGTCATTTCCCAGAAGGGTTCTTGGATGAACATGGGGGTCATCCGCCCGACACCCATCTCGAGAAATAGGATCTTTTGACCAGCGTGTTGCCCCAGGAAACGACTGATCTTTTGGTATTCGTCGTGGTAGCGTTGGTCTTCTAGAAATTCTGGACTGCGTACCCAGAAGGTTAGGGGGGCGCCATCGATGGGACTTACGGGAAAGTCTTCGCGGGGTAACCGGTGATTTTTGATTTTGGGTAATAGGCGTTCGACAATAGCTTGGTTATCGTAGAGGTGTTTATCCGTTTCGGTGTTCTTGCTTTGAAGCAAGTAGTGCGATCCCTGAATCTCACTGACGCTGTCGGCGGGAAAGTACTGTTTGAATAGGCCGTCTTGGTTGGTGGTGATGAGGTGGTAGGGTTTATCACCAATCACGGTCCTAAGGTATTCATAGGTCTTCTTCTGGGCCGGAATCTCAAAAACCATCTTCCAAGCAATCAAGAAGAAGGCCCAGCGTTCCTCCGGGGAATCAAAGTGGGTGTAGAAACCGTTGAAGAGGCCTTTAAAGTGGTATTTATCGTAGAAGTATTTCATGTGCTTCATGAAAAGTGGGCTGGCTTCATACCAGAAGTCCATCCCAGCGGCGTTCGACAAACCACTGCCGCCGCCCACTAGAATGGCGTCGGCTTCATTAACGTGTTGCACGAATTCTTTAACTTGCGGTTCCATTGATTAGGCTCCTTTGACTGTTTTAAAAATGATCGATAATAGGTGTTAGTCTAAGACCTGATCAGGAATAACTTAAGTACAGCTGCGTTAAAGTGTCTAGTTATGGACAGGTTTTTAAATGTGTCGCGAACTTGGGAAAACAAGAATATCCATGCGTTATTAGAGATATCCTTAGACCCGTTGTGCTAGTTGAAATGGGACAATTAAAGTACATAAAAAGCCTGGCAGGCTTACACTTTTAAGTATCCTAAACAAAGAAGTGTGAACGATGTCAAGCCAATGTTATCTTACTCAACCTACAACTATCGTGCAAGCACCTTGGCAACCCTGGGTTGCGGTTGTAACGCCACTATATCAACGTTATGTTTCCTGCAAAATTCGGCAAAGAAAGAATGCTAATCATGCCAAAATATCAGATGTAACTATCATGGCTTTGATGTGTTGGCAGGTATCACTTGGTATCACTAATCAATGTGCTTTTTATCGTCTGTTAGTTGGGTTAGGGCTGACTGGTTTGCCGGAACGATCTCGTTTTAATCGACGGTGCACAGCTATGGGCTGTCTGCTCCAAACCCTGCGGGTTGGTTTAGTTAAACACTGTTTACCATCAGTGACTTACACCATCATAGATAGTTTTCCAATCCCATTATGCCAATCAATTCGTAATCATCGAGCCAAAGTTTTACGCTCACTTGCTGACATTGGCTATAATGCCACCAAGAAACAATGGTTCTATGGTTTAAAGGGACATTTTCAGGTCACCAATCAAGGCATTGTAGTGGCCTATTCAATTTCAGCTGCTTCAATTCATGATATTCGTTTAGTGCCAGAATTGATTGACCAATACGCTTGCTCACATGTTTTGGCCGATGTTGGCTACCTTAGTCAACCACTAAAAGATCAATTAAAGCAACGACACATTGATTTCTGGACACCCAAACGCCGTAACATGCCCCAATCACGACTGAATAGCACCTTATTGAAGCGCCAAAGGCGCATGATCGAAACTTTATTCTCTAAATGGCAGGTTTTATTTCAGGTTGAACATAATCGGGCCCGATGTCTGCGTGGCTTCAAAAGTCGATTAGAACAACTTTTATTCGTAGATACCTGGCAGCTAATTAACTAGCACAACGGGTAATCTACTAGATTATTTTTTGCCTGTGACAATAATCATTTTGTATAACCAAGTAATCAATCAGGCACTACAAGTGGCTAAGCGTTCCCCTGTTAAAAGGGATTAGATAAAAATTTTTCTTGACGTTTTTTATATATAATGAGTAAAGTGTTTAGATAGAGTGAAATCAGGCCATAACTTAACAGTTGTGGCCTCTTTTTTGATACTGTATAATTAAAGGGTTAGAACCGTGTCATTACTTAATGACATAAGTAAGGAGAGAAAAAGATGAAATATGGCTATGCGCGGGTCAGTACCACTGATCAAAAATTAGCAAATCAAATTGAGTTACTAAAATTGGCAGGAGCAGAAAAAATCTTTCAAGAAAAGTTTACCGGCACAACTACCGAACGACCGGAGTTTCAAAAACTGTTGCGCGTTCTAAAAACAGGCGATACTTTGATTGTCACTAAGTTGGATCGGTTTGCGCGGAACACACGCGAGGCCTTAGCCATTATCCAAGAGTTGTTTAAAGAAAATGTCAAAGTTAACATTTTGAATATGGGCTTAATTGACAATACGCCGACTGGCCAACTAGTCTTTACAATATTTAGCGCCTTTGCGCAGTTTGAACGCGATATGATTGTCACGCGCACACAAGAAGGTAAAGTGTATGCCAAGCAACATGATCCGTTGTTTCGGGAAGGA
>NZ_JAVCWF010000007.1 GCF_031085375.1 Lactiplantibacillus brownii | reverse complement strand
AGCTGATCTTTTGTCTAGTATAACCTATTCCGAACGAATTAAAATCGAAACCTTTTGTGAACTAGGGCTGTCCAATATCCAAATGGGCGTTCGGCTGAACCGATCACCGTCAACAATTTCTTATGAATTATCTCGATGTCAACCTTATCAGGCTGAATTAGCACAAACAGATGCCGAATACAAGCGATCACGATGTGGCCGAAAGACTAAATTGAATGACAAATTAAGGCAAATAATTTTAAACCATTTACGGCTAAGTTGGTCACCAGAAATGATAGCTCACGAATTTAAACTAGCGACTAAATCAATTTATAATTGGTTAAATCAAGGAAAAATTGAGTTTTCTTTAAATGATTTGCCTGAACATGGCGTGCGCCAACGGCGTAACCTTGACCAACGTTCTAAATATAATCAATCATTAGGACGGTCAATTGAACAGCGACCCATCGTGGTTAATCGACGTAATCGCATCGGTGATTTTGAATTAGATACAATTGTTGGCCCCCGTGGGCATAGTAAGGCAGTTTTATTAACCTTAATCGATCGCAAATCACGTTTCCTTTGGGCCTACCGATTAAAAAACCGGACAGCAGTAACTGTTAATGAAGCCCTAAATAAGTTTCTAGCAACTTTTAATGGCCCGGTGCATAGTTTTACGGTGGACCGTGGCACTGAGTTTAGCGGTCTAGTATCACTTGAAGCACAATACGGTATTAAGACCTATTACTGCCATGCTTATACGCCAGCTGAGCGCGGCAGTAATGAACGATTTAATCGGAACTTACGCTATTTTTATCCTAAAGGGACTCGTTTTGAGCACATTAGTGCTCAAGATTTAACGACGACGTTACTCCAAATTAACCAGCGACCGCTTAAAATACTCGACTGGCAAACACCGTATCAGGTTATGCTGACAAATTTGTCCAAAAATTCGGATTAAATTTGCAATCTACCATAAGATAAAAAATTTAGATAAAAAAGAACAAGGTGAGAAACCAAAATTAGTTTCTCACCTTGTTCTTTGAGCACTCAGATTCCTGTACCAAACCATCCTATAACCAACGATAGTAACAATAAAGAGTAAGATTGTAAATGGTACTTAAATAAGGCTTTGTGATCTTGTTCGTTTGGTAGTAGGAAAGCTTGTTTTTCAATAGGCTGCTCATGCCAAATAGGTTGTTGTTTCCAAAAATGATATAGCTGTTGGGGAAGTGCTATCGTGGGTGGAATAGCAATCATAAAGCCAATGATTGCTGGTCGGATTTGGATGATACTATTTCCGAAAGCAACTATGTACCAGAGCCACATGAGCGAACCATAAAAGCAACCTCTAACAACTGTAAACTCTAGCCAGAAGAGTAGTTCGTTTTTTAGGGAGCTTCTACGATACGTTTGAAGGACTTTTTTCTTGATCTGTTTCATCTTTTGACGGGAATCGCTTTTTTTAGAAAGAGGCCCCAAAAATATAACTCGTCTGATCTTGTATAGTCCATAATTTTTTTTCGAATCTTACCAAGAAATATGAGTAAAACAAACTCAACTAATAAGATCAATAATGGTAACATCAATTTTGGGTCTCCTTAAAAAGGTACACTTATCCAGTCGCTGGTAGTTACTTATCGTGAATGTTAGAGTTATACTATTGCTGATTTTAACCACCGAAATTTTAATAGTTAATTCAGTGGGCGCCAACGTGGTATTTATTAATTTGGGCCACAATAGCCGACTACATCTATAAATGACATGGTATCATACTATTTATAGATGTAGGTTGCTAATGAATCTTTTAATCGATGGTTATGTTGGTTTTTCTCAAACAGTCCAACTTTAACCATGTAACAATTAATGAGATCATAGCAGCACTTGAACCTATTAATCAACGGCCATTGAAAACTATCGGACTTATTCGGATTAATTTTACAATCTGCCTATTGAAAAAAAAATATTCAAAAAATTATTCATTCTTTCCAACCTTCACTTTACTTAGTGAATTATCAGGTGTTTTACTGTAAACTATTAATTTCTCCATTAAATCAATGTATAATGTGTAGCTATTTGTTATTTTCTTTAATTTTTTCATGTAAAAACTTATGACGATCAGAAATTAGGCTAAGAAACTTTGCGAGGTCATCATCGGTAGGTAGTTGCTTAATAAAGTTACGTGCTACTGACCGCTTGTTAATATATTGTTTTTATCGTCCTATTTTTTATTGGCCCGTATTTGAGATTCAGTTAATTTAGACATGATATTTTCTCATTACTTATTTAAGTTAGATACATATTATATGTACGAAGGCATTTCATTTACACAAGATTCTTGACGCTACCTCGTACTCATACGGATCAGCAAACATCGCTAACGTCGTTTTTAAAACTAAGTCATAGACTTGATGCTGTATTTTAGGTAAGGTAGCTAATTGATCTTTAGTCGGGACGACTTTAGTCATGATAATGGCGTAGTGTTCTTCAACCTTTTTTCCATTAACATAGCGCTTATTTGGGGTGGTATTGGTTAAAGCGACTGGCTTAGAGACTAAACCCAGATACTTCGTCAGATTAGCCACTAAATAATCAAATTCTTCATCAGTGATGTAAGCACAATCGGTGCGGGGATAACTAAGGTACTTGGCTTCGTATAAACTCTGAATGGCCGCTAAGGTTTGACTGGCGCTGGCGTGATAACGTTTATTCATGGCACTTTGCAGACTGGATAGCGAGAATAGTTGGGGACTAGCACGCTTTTTGCCTCGTTTTTGGACGTCCTTGATTAAACCGTCCTGCAAGCCTTTATGAACGTGTTTAGCTCGCATGAATGTCATTAGCCCTGCTTCGTCTTTAAATCGCTGATAGGGGTCTAATTTTGCGACGAATTTTTGCTGATTAGCAAGAATTTCAGCATTTATTTCAAAATAGGGTTCCGGCTTAAAGTTTTTGATTGCCTGGTCTCTTTGATAGACCATACACAAGGCTGGCAGCTATACGTAACTAATCGAGCACGCTCTACGTACCAAATTTTTCTCAATATAAAATACATTATGGGCTACCATTCATACCAATTAACCAGTCGCTAATTTTGTGATTACAAGTGCATGCCCCCATCTTCATGCCGGTTTCGAGTTTGGTGTTGCCGTTGCTTTTTCGTCATTTCCCACTCGGTTTCTTTCAGTCCACGTTCTTGCTTTTGCCGTTGGTAATCTTCATCACGAGCATATAGAACAGTCATGATCGCATCACTAAAGGCCGTCTTTAAGTAATAGTCTGGACTAACTGGCTTATAATTTAGCGGTTGATAATGCCCCATATTTGCTTTTCTGTACTGGTCGTCCTTGGCTTGTTGCCCTTTTAACTGCTTTTGGATTTTCTCGATCTGACTGTTCTTAATCGTCGGATCGGCTTTGCATTCGCCAAAAAAGAGTTGTTTAGTGCCATCATGCTTTAAAACCCGTTGTAAGTGATGATTTTCTAACTGATCTAAGCTAAGCTGTCCCGATAAATAAGCTAGTCCTTGTTGATGTTCTTGGGGACTGAACACCTGTGGTGGATTTGCTTGCCACTGTTCAATTGTTTCAGCCTGACATGGCTTTAAAACAGGATCATAGTACATCACGGCTGTATAGGCTTGTTCCTGTTTAGTCATTGGTAATTCATCTAAATCGCCTTTGGGAAAGGCCCTTTTCAATACTTCATGGTATTGCGTTTTAATGACTTGCTTAACAGCCATGATTGTTCGCAATTCTTTGACTGCGCGAGTAATCTTTTGCTGCTCGGTTGGTGAATACTTTTCTAGTAGACCTTGATCAACGTGTTCTAGACTTTCTAAGCTATCATCATGAATCATCAGCGTATATTTAAGCTCGATTTTGACTTCCTTTTCTTGTTGCATTAATAACTTCCAGCCAACGTATGGCCGTTTGGTAAAGGTCAATAATTGTTGGGTCAACAAATCATCACGAATGTTCATTAAACGTTCGTTTAATTCACTACCCTTGAAAACTGTTTGTTCGCTATCGGTTTCCTTAATTAATTCTCGTCTTTCAGCTTGCGTGGTCTGTTCAAAATTAAGCTCTGGATAAAGTTTTTTAGTCGTGCGATCAACCACTTTATTTAAGAGTTCATCTGCTTTTTTGAGTGAGCTTTCTTGTTGGTTAATTGTCAATAATTGTTTAGTCACATCTTCACCAACCGCATGTTTAATTAAGGTGCTGTTTTTCCAATTAAATAGCATGCGCCGTTTATCATCTAAGTTCTCCAAACTGATATAAGTTTTCAGTTCGTGGCTTAACTCTTTGACCACTTTTTTCTCGTTAAACGAGAAGTGTTTACTTAGGCTATCCAAGTGGCCTCGATTAACTACTTTCTCCTGCATATTTTTATAGCCAGCTTTGGACTTACGATAGTTCTTAACTTGTTGATTAAATGCCTTTCTTTCATGCCGTTTGCTATTGATTCCCTCGTGTTGCATTGGTGTGTCAGCTATTCCCTGTTCCACAAATGATTTTTCACTGATCCGATCAGGAATGTTTTTTTGCTCCAAAGCCTGATTTACACTTGCCGCCCAATTGTGCCGCCATTCAGTTATTTTTTCTTTTTTATCCCAATCAACCAACCAAATTTTTCGGTTTCTCACATTCCCTGCAGGGGTCTTAGTTTTATTACCATGACTATCTAAAATGTATTCGGTTTTTGTTTTCTGTCCCCAAGTACCATCGGGGTTAAATGGGCGATTGGTTAACATCACGTGTGCGTGTGGATTATCTGGGTGATCACGATGAATCGCTACATCGGCTACCATGCCCTCATCAACAAAATTTTCTTGCACATATTTTGTCAGTAATTTTTTCTGTTCGGATTCACTTAATTCTACCGGTAAAGCCACGTTAAACTCTTTTGCATACCGTGAGTTTGATTTACGATCTTTCTTTTCAACTTCATTCCACAACTGTTCTCGATCACTGGCCCATTCTGGTGCATTTTTTGGGGTTAAAATAAAGCTTTCTGGCATAACCGAGCGGGCATAAAAATAGTGGCGACCTTCCTTATCATCAAATAGCTTTTCACCACTTCGATAAGCGGCACTGGCAATCGCACTTCGTCCTTTACCAGCACTAATATTACTAAAACTCATGTGAAAAATTGCCATGTCGGTCACCACCTTTCTTTGGGTTTATGGGTTTGACTTTGTTGTCGCCATCGGCGACTTCTAATACAGGTTTTAATTGGTTTAGCACAACGTCATCAAAGATGACGTGTAAGTGCGCATTGACCTCGTTTCACTCGGTCTGATGATTCTCCTGAATTTACTTTTAGTGTATGACTTTCGCTTCGCTATTTCAACTTTTATCCTTTGACTTAACGTTTCCATTATGATATAGTGTCGGTGATTATTTTAAGATGATTGGAGGAATAGTTATGCAGCAAAGTAACTTAGAGAAACAAGAAGCTAAATTAAAACAGCTTAATCAAAAGATTAAAGCTGAAAAAAATAAGATTGAACAACGGCTAGGTAAACAAATCATCAGTCAATCCAATTTAGATTATGCTAATTTGTCTAACGATCAGATTAAGATTTTAGCCAAGCAATTTTCTGAATTTTTAAAGGTAAAGTCCGTAGATCATTAGCCATACGAGATAGGAAAATTCCATGTCTAATCAATATGAAAAACTAGTCGAGCAGCAAGCGCGTTTAAAACAAAAAATTGAGCGGGAAGATTTTAAATTACGGCAATCTAAATACTATGAAAATCGGCAAGCCCGCAAAGCCCGTTCTCGCCGATTAATTCAAAAAGGGGCTTTATTAGAAAAGTACTTTCAAGCTAATAACCTCTCGGTCGAACAAACCGAAGAACTTTTAAAAACAATTGCTGACTATGTTAACGCCCATAAACCGAATAAACTCAAAAACGATCAACCTAATAACTAGGCCGATCGTTTTTATTTTCAGGATTGTTTTTTGGCTTAACTTCTGGATTGTGTTTAGCAAAGTCTTTTAACTGTTTTTGAATTCTTTGTGTAAGCTCTGCTTTACTTTCTTTGTGCTTCCTTTTACTTGATCGCTGTTGAATTATCTTTTGACCCTTACCTCTTCTTTTTGATTTTAGGTCAAGCGTAAAATCTGAAATTTTATTTTGATCTAGCTTACTTAAATGACCGATTTCTTTAAAGTTTAAACCGGCTTTGGGAAAGCGATAAATATTACCAAGATCGACCCAGGAAGGTTTCTTCAACCCAGCGGATTGCCAATCTTGAATCGGATAATATTGTTGCTTGATATAAGCCGACTTCTTTTCATACTGACTAGTAATTTTAAAAGCCCCGGATTTAAAATCTAAGTGCAACAAGTTCAAATTATACAAATAGGCCATGGAGACCTAAACTTAAAGTGCTGAAACTCTAGAAAGGACATCTCCATGACCCAATCCAAGAATAGCACTACCAAGCATTATCAACAACTTACCCCGGAAGAAAGAGGCGAAATCCAAGCGTATTTGAATGCAGGAGAATCTCAGGCTGAAATTGCCCGTCGGCTTGACCGTAGTCGTAGCACCATCTCACGTGAAATCAGGCGTGGTACTGTTCAACAGCGTAATTCTGACTATCTCTTTTTCACCGAATACTTTGCGGATACCAGCCAAATTCGCCACGAAAAAGCCCGTCAAAATTGCCGTTTCAGAGGCTTAGAGGAAGCCTGCTGGCTGTTCTTCAAGATGCTTAAAACAGTACTTAAACGCCGGCCACGGATTGATAGTGTTGATGGCTTTGTTCATACCTTTAAACAGGCTCATCCTGACAAACCATGCCCCTCAACACCGACTGTTTATCGGTACATTGGTCAAGGCCGCTTAGACATTAAGAACATCGACCTGCCAGCCAAGGTCCGACGCCATGTAAAGTCCAATCGTCACAACCACTCGCGGAAAAACAAGCGTCTGGCTGGCACTTCAATTGATGAACGACCAGACACTATCAATAACCGTGAACGCTTTGGTGATTGGGAGGGTGACCTAATTAAAGGCAAGCGTCAGGCTAGTGAACCAGCACTGATGACCCTGACCGAACGGCGAACCCGCTATGAGATCATCGTCAAGATTCCCAATTACCACGCAGACACCTGCTTAAAAGAGCTTCAAGCTACCATTGATCAGCATCCTGGCTACTTTAAGACCATCACTTTTGATAACGGTTCTGAGTTCAAACTGTTGGACCAGATTCAAGGGCCTCAGATCTACTTTGCGCACCCTTACTCACCTTGGGAACGTGGCAGTAACGAGAACCAGAACGGTTTGATTCGAGAGTACATCCCTAAGGGTCTATCGCTACATGGTTTCTCTGATGATGACATCGCAAAGGTTCAAGAGGCGCTGAATCAAAAACATCGCATGACACTCGGCTACGCTAACGCCGCCGAGCTTATTGAGGCCGCGCTTGCAAGCTAGCTCACGGCCTGGCTCCATGGTGTTGCGCTTGAGTTGACATTCCGGGTAATTTTAAAAGCCTCGACCGTCTGTTCTGATACCCGACGAATTAAAACTGGTCGAGACTTGCCACCGTTAGTTTCTACAAAACTAAGAGCCTGACTAAGTCATTAGTCCTCATCTGGATCGTTGAGCCAATCAGCGACCTCTTTAGCGTCTTTGAACTCGGTGACTGGTGTCCCTTCGGTCGCCTTTAAAAAGCGTAAATTAGCTCTTTCTTCCTCGCTTAAAGACGCATTAAAAGGTAAAGCACCATTAGCAACAATCCGCTTGTAAAACATGTTAATGGCCGTGGTTGGATTTAAGCCCAATTCGCTTAAAACTGCTTCGGTATCATCGGCCAAATCTTTATCAATCTTGACTTGGACCCGTTTCTTTTCCTTAACTGCCATGATTGTCTCATCTCCTTTCTTTTACTACTACCGTTATACTACCTTTTGAGTACCTTATCAATAGATAAAACCCTGGCCTCAAATCACTTGAGCTTGGCGTTAATCTAAAGGCTGAACTTTTGAGCTGGTTAGCCTGGTTAGCTCTGGCACTCATTTAAAAGCCCCTATTCTTATGTTTAAGCCATTTAAATCTAACTTAAGTATAAGGAGGTTAGTAAGTCTTAAAACTGTTTAGAAAGGATTCTGTAGCCTTTTAGGACTAGTAGTACAACCCACTGTTGTCGTTGTCGGCCGACTTTTCTTCTTCGGGGTGTTTGGCCGCATGTTCTCTAGCCGCTTGTTTATTCCACCAAACGCCAAATAGGTTTTGCATGGTGCCGTACAGGTAGTTTTCCACGTTCTTGATGTGCTTCTCATTGCTTCTTAGGGCGTTAAAGTAACGTCTCAAGGCTTTAGTCATTAAAAATTTAAGTTCTTCGTCGTCCAGTGGGATTATGACGCCAATATCTTTATGATCCTTCTCAACTCGGTACTTAGCATTTAAGATAATACCAACGAAGCAACGCATCTGTTGCGGGGTACGGCACCAAAAACTAAGCAGTATTCATCATGTTACAGCACCCAAGTAAAAGCTACGAAGATAAAAACATTCATCCTCAAAATATATAACCTAGAAAAAAGGCCTCCAGTGTTAAACCGGGAGCCTTTTTTAGTATACCAATTTCTACTTCACATAAGGCGGCTTATCCCAAGTAACCCCCTCACTCCCTGATAAAACAACGATCCGTTATTTGGCCTTTGTGAAATTTGACGGTAGAGGAGTGGTCTAGATGAAAAATCCCCAAAAAATCAGTAAACTCACTTTGTGAATTTAACCGCCTAAACTCCTAGACCATTGCGCCAATCGTGCCTGACACCAGTCCAAAAAATCCCGTTCTGAAATCGTTGGTGTTCCCGTCAATAACTTTTTTGTGATGGGCTCCTCACCTAAAGCCGTCTCAATTAACCCAACCACTAAATAATCTGTCTGTTTCGTAACCCAATTTTGTGGTTTCGCCCCAAAGACTTTCGCCAAACTAAAAGCTTGATCCCGAGTCATGGTAGTTAGACGTCCGGTAAAAGCAATCTCACAATCTCTTAAATCAAGCATTTTAAATCATCAACTTTCTTGATTCTAATGTTGGTTTTGACTTGACGGGTTATGGTTTTCCATTCAGTTTAGAGGGAGTGACGTTTTGAGCGCAGAATTGTTCCCTGGAATCAGCTATTTGGAATAACTGAACCAGAGTACAATTCTACTACTAAAAGTTTCCCCTTAGTTCGTCGGTCGTTAACGCCCGTCGCTTGTCTGTACAATTGCGGTATTGCTACCACCACTCATTATAAACCTACGTTTTCGGTTTAGCCTACTAAAAAACGCCCTAACAGGCGTTGATGATACGTATTTATGTTTGTTCGATCACCAACTAATCAGTGGCACCAAGCCGAAGCTTCGTTTTACCACCCGCGCCGTTAATGGTCGCGCTCACCATTCACCACCCAGCCGTACAGATAGCTTTGTTGTGGTATAGCCAGACTTATTGAAGTCGCCCTGGCAAACGTGTCCCCTTGGATTTAGACCCCAGCTTGTCCCCTAGGGCTTTAAAAATCGCACCGGCCATGATATAATAGTCATTAAACAAGTTGACTTTTATGTGGCGCTCACCGATTCCCGTCGGTGGGTGTTTTTTTATGTTCTATTTTATGTAACCAATATTACTCGTTGTTTGGTGATAAATCAACATTTCTTTTTATGTATCCTTGTATCCTTGTATCCTTGTATATTCATATCCTTGTATCTAAGTATCCTTGTATCCTTGTATCTAAGTATATTAGGATACTTGCAGTCAATCTTAATTTAACGGCTTTTGAGAAGAAATGTATCCTTGTATCCTTGTATCCAAGTATCTTTGTATGTTATCATCCTTGTATCCAAGTATCCTTGTATATTAGGATACTTAATTGGAGGTCAGTATAATGGGTGAAGTAATTACTTTTGGAAATTTTAAAGGTGGCACCGGTAAAACAACAAATGCCACGCTTGCATGCCTGGCACTAGCTCGTGCTGGTAAAAAAACGCTATTAATTGATTTCGATCCTCAAGCAAACGCTACAGATATTTACTTTAAAACCGCGGCTAATTTAGGCCACGATGATATTAAATTTAATCAAACCTTGCTTGCATCAATCCAAGAAGAGGACTTATCAAGATCGTTGGTTACTTTGGATAAAAACATTGACTTTATTCCATCAAGCGCAGATTTTTCATTGTACCCACGGATTATGGAAAAAAAGTTTAAAAATAATTATAAAGATAGAGTTACATATTTTAGCAAGCTACTTGCTTCACTAAAAGAAAAATATGATTTTGTGGTATTTGATTTGCCACCGACTATTTCCTTAATTTCTGATAGCGCCTTATACGCTTCAGATTGGGTTCTGATTATCCTTCAAACTCAAGAGCACAGTCTTCAGGGTGCCGAATCGTTTCTAAAATATATACAGGAACAGGTAATCGATGAATACGAAGCACCTAGTTTGAATTTACTCGGTATACTTCCTGTGCTATTAAAGAATGGGGCGCCTGTTGATCACAGCACATTAGAAGTAGCAGAAGAAGAATTTGGGAAAGAAAACATGTTAAAAACCCTAATTCGTAATATGGAAAGAATCAAAAGATATTCAATCAGAGGTGTATTTCTAAAAGATCAGTTCGATAAAAAAATAATTAGATTATACGATTCTGTGGCACAAGAAATTATTGAAAGGGCGGACTAGCATGGTGGAACTTTTACACAATCCTAACTCAAATAAAAGCAAAATAATTCCTAGAAAATCGGCGCCCCAGCCCCAAAAAGAAATTTCCATATCTTCTCTAAACGAATCAAACAAAACGAAGTCTAAACAAATAGATGGTGTTACTTTTGATACTACGCTCAGAATTGACAATCATCTAAAAAACTTTATGAAAGCTATGGTAATTTTAGGGTATAGCTCAACTCAACAAAACGGATTAGCCCAATTACAAAAAACTTTTTTTGAATCGTTAACTGAGTCTGAACAAAATACGCTTACGACTCAAATACAGACTTTGGAAACCGGCGATGCTAACAAAGTAAAAAGTAAATAATCACGTGCTCTCAGACGACACGTTCACCTTTTAGATGTATACTTGTCCGTTTAAATTAAGCAGAATGCACACAAAAAAGTCCTCTATTATGCGGAATAGAGGGCTTTTCTGAAATCATTACATACAGGCTTTGCTTAGGAGCGTTGCTTGTGTCCATTTAGGACATACACAATCATATAACAATCAATGCTGTCACTTAACTTACTCAAAAAAGCCACCCACCTGAAGTGAACCCACAAGTTTGGACAACTAAATTAAGCTGCTAACTGATTGGCAAGTTCTCGGTATTGTACCGGTGACTTGCCTTTTAGTTTGGTCCTGATTCTACGGTTATGGTAGATTGCAAATTTAATCCGAATTTTTGGACAAATTTGTCAGCATAACCTGATACGGTGTTTGCCAGTCGAGTATTTTAAGCGGTCGCTGGTTAATTTGGAGTAACGTCGTCGTTAAATCTTGAGCACTAATGTGCTCAAAACAAGTCCCTTTAGGATAAAAATAACGTAAATTCCGATTAAAGCGTTCATTACTACCACGTTCAGCTGGCGTATAAGCATGGCAGTAATAGGTCTTAATACCATATTGTGATTCAAGTGATACTAGCCCACTAAACTCAGTGCCACGGTCCACAGTAAAGCTGTGCACCGGACCATTAAAAGTGGTTAGGAACTTAGTTAGTGCTTCATTAACAGTCGCTGTCGTCCGATCTTTTAACCGGTATGCCCAAAGGAACCGTGATTTGCGATCGATTAAAGTTAATAAAACTGCCTTACTATGCCCACGAGGACCAACGACTGTATCTAGTTCAAAATCGCCGATGCGATTACGTTGATTAATCATCATGGGACGCTGTTCAATTGATCGCCCCAAAGATTGATTATATTTGGATCGTTGGTCAACGTTACGCCGTTGGCGTACGCCATGTTCAGGTAGATCATTCAAGGAGAAACCAATTCTCCCCTGATTTAGCCAATTATAAATAGACTTAGTAGCTAGTTTAAATTCGTGAGCAATCATTCCTGGTGACCAGCTTAGACGTAAATGGTTGAGAATTTTTTGCTTTAACTCATCGCTCAGCTTAGTTTTCCGACCACATCGTGATCGCTTGTATTCGGCATCTGTTTGTGCTAATTCAGCCTGATAAGGTTGACATCGAGATAATTCATAAGAAATTGTTGACGGTGATCGGTTCAGCCGAACGCCCATTTGGATATTGGACAGCCCTAGTTCACAAAAGGTTTCGATTTTAATTCGTTCGGAATAGGTTATACTAGACAAAAGATCAGCTCCTAAAAGATGGGTTTGTGGTAAACACCATTTTAAAGGAAGCTGATCTTTTTTGTCCGAACAGCGTTCGGATTAATTTTACAATCTACCTTATTATAAAATTCAATCCATTCAGTCATCGCTTGCGCGAGACTTTCTGAATTTTCGAAGTGTTCATCCATCATCTCTGCTTTCATGAGATGAAAAAATGATTCCATGGCGGCGTTATCTAAGCAAGTCGCCTTACGGGACATACTCTGAAAGGTATGATGAGTTTTAAGCGTTTTTTGCCACTGTTTATGTTGATACTGAAATCCTTGATCTGTGTGTACCGTTGTTCTATAAGGAAGCTCAGGTAATCCATCTAATGCTTCTTTTAGTGGTTTCAACGCAAATTCAAGAGTTGGGTGTGCGCTAATGTTAAATGCCAAAATTTCACCCGAAAATAAATCCATGATGGGTTCTAAATAGATTCGCTCGCTTTGACTCATCTGACCGTATCGAAATTCACTAACGTCGGCGACGAGTTTTTGATATGGTCGATCTGTCTTGAATCGACGGTGTAACTTATTTTTGGCGATTCTACCAACAGTTCCTTTGTATGAGTTATATTTGCGAGTTTGCTTATTAAAGGCCTGACATGTCCAGCCTTGCTCCTTCATAATTCGGAGGACGCGTTTATGATTAACTTTAAATCCCTGTTCATGCATAACTAACGTTATGCGACGGTAACCGTATTTTTGAGTATACTTGGCATCTGTTTGCCGAATTTCATCAATGGCTTGGATAACCTGGTCATCCTCATATTTTCGTCCCTGACTGTGCTTAGTGTAATAGTACGTGCTACGTGGTACCTTAACGGCTTTAAGGATAAAACTAATCGACGTTTTGAAGACCCGCCTCAGATCATCAATTAAGGTCACGGTTTCTCGTGAGCTGATTTTTCGTGATCTAAGGCATCGAGTTTTTTTAAAAATTCGTTCTCGATTCTTAACATCTTATTTTCTTGCTTGAGTTGCTTTAACTCATCTTTATCGTGGCGTGCTTGGATTTGTGCCGTTGTGGGTTTGGTCACTTTTTTATGTTTAGACATAGTCTTTGGATTTCCTCTCACTCTATTTAGTCTACTGAGCCCCTCTAAATCAAACTTTCTTTGCCATTGCCAGATAGTACTTGGTGAAGAGAGGTTGAAATGTAGTGCTGTTTCTGGAAGCGAAGCTTTGTGCTGTTGTTTCCAGTTTAATACTTCTATCTTGAACTCACTAGAGTATTCCAAATTCATAGGTTTCGGTTTTAATCCTGCAATGCCAAAACGATTAAAGCGATGAACCCATAGGAGAATCGTTTCATTGTTGGCAACATGGTATTTTCTGGCCAATTGAATGGAACTAATACCCGTTAAATATTGTGTCACAATAGAAATCCGTAACTCTAAATTAAATTTAGTCATAGTAAAACCCCCGAGATTGTTGTCCAATCTCGGGGGTTCACTTCAACCTCGTGATGAGATGAGTGGCTTTTTGGTTGTGTGGTAGATTGTAAAATTAATCCGAACGCTGTTCGGACAAAAAAGATCAGCTTCCTTTAAAATGGTGTTTACCACAAACCCATCTTTTAGGAGCTGATCTTTTGTCTAGTATAACCTATTCCGAACGAATTAAAATCGAAACCTTTTGTGAACTAGGGCTGTCCAATATCCAAATGGGCGTTCGGCTGAACCGATCACCGTCAACAATTTCTTATGAATTATCTCGATGTCAACCTTATCAGGCTGAATTAGCACAAACAGATGCCGAATACAAGCGATCACGATGTGGTCGGAAAACTAAGCTGAGCGATGAGTTAAAGCAAAAAATTCTCAACCATTTACGTCTAAGCTGGTCACCAGGAATGATTGCTCACGAATTTAAACTAGCTACTAAATCTATTTATAATTGGCTAAATCAGGGGAGAATTGGTTTCTCCTTGAATGATCTACCTGAACGTGGCGTACGCCAACGGCGTAACGTTGACCAACGATCCAAATATAATCAATCTTTGGGGCGATCAATTGAACAGCGTCCCATGATGATTAATCAACGTAAGCGCATCGGCGATTTTGAACTAGATACAGTCGTTGGTCCTCGTGGGCATAGTAAGGCAGTTTTATTAACTTTAATCGATCGCAAATCACGGTTCCTTTGGGCATACCGGTTAAAAGATCGGACGACAGCGACTGTTAATGAAGCACTAACTAAGTTCCTAACCACTTTTAATGGTCCGGTGCACAGCTTTACTGTGGACCGTGGCACTGAGTTTAGTGGGCTAGTATCACTTGAATCACAATATGGTATTAAGACCTATTACTGCCATGCTTATACGCCAGCTGAACGTGGTAGTAATGAACGCTTTAATCGGAATTTACGTTATTTTTATCCTAAAGGGACTCGTTTTGAGCACATTAGTGCTCAAGATTTAACGACGACGTTACTTCAAATTAACCAGCGACCGCTTAAAATACTCGATTGGCAAACACCGTATCAGGTTATGCTGACAAATTTGTCCAAAAATTCGGATTAAATTTGCAATCTACCTTTTTTTAGTGAAAAAACATTTAGGAGAATTACTATGGAATTAGACAATTCAATACAGCAAATGATAACAAAAGATTTAGTACAAAAAATGATTACTTCTATGGGTGGACAACCGAAAAGTAGTATTTCAAACATTGATTCAAAAATATTAACTGTTTTAGAACAACTTTATCGTGAGTTAAATTTTAGACCGTGCTCTTTGGCTACTTCTTTAGCCCATGGATATAGGAAAAATGATTTAATTGATGAATTAATAAGGTTGTTAGGTTATCAATCAGTGATGAGCCTTTGTAATTAAATAAAAAATAGGCCAGCAGATTACACTAAGTAGCTTGCTGGTTTTTATTACGTTAAAATCGGTTTTAAGACGTTTTATTATGCTTGGGTATATATTATAATAAGCAATGCACCTTGAAATCGCTTAGAAGACGTTTTAAAGGGTCTATACGGTGTGCTGTGTTGTGGTGTGTGATTGCGGTGTTGAACGTATAGATTAGATACTATTTGGTCGTGAAATATTTATCCCGCTACTTTTATTCTAATAATGTTGATACAATCTACCAAATATTACAATTCATTACAAAAACGGCCTTATATTACAAGCACCCCCTAAAAACGTAATGTTCTGATTATTGCACTGCAAACACTCACTAGTTATACTAGTCACTGTTGATTGGTTGAGACATCAACTGCTCGACCAATAGAAAATATATGTAAATAATCGAACACACGCAAATTATAGGAGGGTGTATTAATTATTATGAAAATCAAAAACCTTGTATTATCATCAACTGCTGCATTAGCTTTATTCGCTATCTCAACAACGGTTGCCAACGCTGATACTTATACTGTTAAGGCCGGCGATACTGTTTCAGCAATTGCCCAAGCTCACAACACTTCAGTTTCAGCCATTGAAAAGGCAAACAAGTTAGCTAATGTTAACTTAATCTTCATTGGTGATAAGCTTGAAGTCAATGGTACTACTACAATAACCACGACTTCTGCTGCTACAAGTGCTGCACCACAATCAGCAACTAGCCAAGCTACTTCTTCAGCTGCTTCAACTGCAACGAGTGCCAGTGCAACTAGTGTTTCTTCACAATCAGTTGCTAGCCAAGCTACTAGTTCTGCTGCTACTTCTTCAGCTGCTAGCCAAGCTACTTCAAGTGTTGCAACGAGTGCTGCTTCTTCAGCAAGCTCAACGCAATCAGCTGCTAGCCAAGCTTCAAGTTCTGCTGCAACCACTAGTCAAGCTTCATCAAGTGCTACTAGCTCAGCTGCATCATCAACAGCTTCAACAACCTCAACGACTTCAACACAGACGACTCAACAAACGACCACGACACAATCATCAGCTCAGACTAGTCAAACTCAAACTCAACCGAGCCAAGCTAGCCAGACCCAATCAAGTCAAACACAAACTAGCAAACCTGCTGCTCAGACGACGACTCAACGTCTAGTTTCAACATCAAACTATAGCAACAATGGTTCTGATAGTGCTGCTAAGGCTTGGATTGCTGGTAAAGAATCTGGTGGTTCATATTCTGCTCGTAACGGTCAATACTTCGGTAAGTACCAATTAAGTGCTTCATACTTAAACGGTGACTACTCCGCTGCCAACCAAGAACGTGTTGCTAACAGATATGTTGCTTCACGTTATGGTTCATGGAGCAACGCCAAGAGTTACTGGCTTGCTAATGGCTGGTACTAAAAAGCCACTTTAAATTAATAAATAAATGCAAAGATTGCGGATCATTTCTGATTCGCAATCTTTTTTTCTACTATTAAGTCCGTGCTGAAGCACGTGTGTCCCCCCACCAATACCCATTACAAAGTTACTCAGTTGCTAAGTGACTTTATAATGGGCCTTAGAGCATGCTGACAACCCGTTATTTAGATATGCGATATGCTTATTCTAGCAACCGCTTTAAGACGGACACGATCCAGACCTGCTAGTTGTCTCCCCCAATCGACGACCCACTCTCCCAACCAAAATACCACATGTTTTTATTTAACAATTCACCAACCTTAACGGAGAAAATCCAACTAATTTCCTGACTAAGTACAGTCCCGAACTCCCGACAGTTTGACGACTAGTCCACAACGACAACCACATACCATTCAGCTATGGCGTAATACTAACCCAGTAACGTTTTAGTAGCGATCGTCATGGGCTACTTTTGGCATAAACCTACTATAAGTAATACTTAATTAATCGACGCCTTCGTTAACCGACCACAATTGACTACACGATGCGCAACTTCTATCAATTATCTGCTTTACCGAAAAATAATTAGTCAGTGCCACGTCTCCAAGCAATAAAATGACTAGTTAAGTGTCACTGTAATCAGACTTCCCGACAAATTAACCCGTCAAAATTCACTAGTTAAGTACTTAAAATTATCGATAATCCTCGTTGACTTTTCATAAATCGACCAAAAGTGATCACTTTTATCGGATAAAGCGGCTAATTTTCATCATTAGTTTCCCCGCTTAATCATTGTCGTTATTGATTTTATAGCTAGTTAATCGGTATTGGCAGCGCTATTTTACAATCTACCATTTACACAAGATATTTTACGCTCTCCAAGATTCTTGACGCTACCACATATTGGAGTCGGTTATCAGATGGTTCAACTAGATAGTTAAGAATAGAATGCCCATAATTTATGGTTTCAATCAGTATATCGTAAATTATGAGCTTCTTTAAAGTGATTTCATTATGATGTATATGGCATAGTTGCTTTTCTTCGTGTTTAGGCTTACTATTTTGCAGTGCTATATTTCAATAATTAGCGTTGGGGGCAAGCAAATATGAATAAGCAACTAGAACGTGTTTCTTTTGCGGGGGCACTTGTTACTTTAGGAATTGTGTACGGTGATATTGGCACTTCACCATTGTATGTTATGAATGCATTGATTGGTGACGCCGGTAAAATGGGAAATATTTCTCCCAATTACGTGATTGGATCGATCTCGTTGATTTTTTGGACATTAATGATCATTACAACGTTGAAGTATGTTGTCATTGCAATGCAAGCCGATAATAAGCGTGAGGGTGGAATTTTTGCTTTATATGCATTGGTTCGAAAAAATTCAAAATGGTTAATTTGGCCAGCCTTGATTGGTGGGGCGGCCATTTTGGCCGATGGAACATTAACTCCTGCAGTAACTGTGACTTCAGCCATTGAGGGATTAAAAAAACAACACCTTGGCCCTGTGGTGTTTAGTAATTCTCAACATAACGTCTTGATTATCACAACAGTTGTTCTACTCGTATTATTTATGATTCAACGTTTTGGAACAGGTGTGATTGGGAAATCCTTTGGACCAGTGATGATTTTATGGTTTGGCTTTTTGGCTGTCTTTGGAATCGTTAATCTAATCAATTATCCAATGATATTGAAGGCTATTTCTCCTTATTATGCAATTAGGATACTATTCAGTCCAGTTAACAAAGTGGGAATCTTTATACTTGGAAGTATCTTTTTGGCAACCACAGGAGCAGAGGCTTTATATTCCGATATGGGTCACGTTGGCAAGCAGAATATTTATGTAACATGGCCACTAGTATATAGTACCCTATTTTTAAATTACTTAGGTCAGGGTGCTTGGATAATTAGACATGCAGGTGATACTGCTTACAGGAACTTATCGAACTTAAATCCCTTTTATGAAATGCTCCCCGGAACTTGGCGCCTAGTTGGCATTGTGCTAGCCACACTCGCTGCAATTATTGCCTCTCAAGCGTTGATTACGGGTTCTTACACTTTAGCCGATGAAGCAATTGGCTTAAAATTTTTACCTAGAATGGTTATTAGACATCCAAGTAATATAAAAAATCAAATTTATATTGCAACTGTTAACTGGATACTATGTATAATAACAATTAGTGTAGTCTGGTTCTTTGGTAGTTCACAAAAAATGGAGGCCGCGTATGGTTTAGCGATCACTATTACCATGCTTATGACTACTGTGCTTTTGCATGAATTCTTAAAGAAACACCTGGCTAAGGGAACAGCACTTATAATTGCCTTGTTTTTTGGTTTTATTGAGTTAATCTTTCTAATTTCAAGTTTGGTTAAGTTTATTCATGGCGGTTATGTTACGTTAACAATCATGTTGGGCATTCTTTATATTATGTGGCTTTGGTACTTTGGAAATAAACGAAGAGAACATTATGAGAAAGAAAGCGAGTATGTTTCACTTCTTGACTATCGTGATCAACTCTCTAAATTAAGCGCAGACAATACAGTACCTTTGTTCACGACTAACTTAGTGTATATGACTAAAATTAAGGGTGATTACCAAATTAAGCGTAGTACCATGTATTCTATTCTCGACAGACAACCTAAAAGAGCTAAAGTTTATTGGTTTGTTACAGTCAATGAAACCAATGCACCTTATGAAAGTAATTATACAGTTGATTTACTTGAGACGCATAATGTTGTTAACGTTCAATTTTACTTAGGGTTTAAGAAATCTCAATCCGTTAGTGTCTATTTACATCAAATTGTAAATCATCTAGTGGAACAAGGTATTTTAGAACCACAAATACCCACGTATTCAACAGAGCGACAACGGAAAGTCGGCGACTTTAAGTTTGTTATTATAAAGGAACAACCAGCAGATTTAATTGCCAATGATAAGTTAAGCTCGTTAGATAGAAGATTGATTGGCGGGCGCATCTACTTGCAGAAAATTACGGCCTCACCTATTTCATGGTATGGTTTGGAGTTTAGCAATGTCATAGAAGAAAGTTCTCCGTTATTTATTACTCAAGATCAGGATCAATACTTAATCCAAAAGAAAATTTATCATCGAGGCAGATTAAGCAAGACTGAAAAATGAGTATGCAGTAGTTTAAGTGCAACAACTAAGTTAGAAAAATTATATTTAGTTTTAGGTAGATTGTAAAATTAACCTTCAATGCATATTAATAATATTTCTAACGTTCATAATGAGTTTGAATCAATTTATTATAATAAGAATTATAAATAGTTTATCGACAGATTTTAGAGTTTCTATTAACCCGAGCCAATCAACGATGCTGCTAAGCCGGTTCAGGCTGGTCAAACAGAGGCTACTAATTTTGTAGATCAATGGTTGCCTCAAACTGATGAAACTGATCAACGACACATGACACTGAGTGGTTTATTACTATTAGCCATGAGTAGTTTGTTAGGACTCTTCGGAATGGCTAAGCGGCAGCGCAAAGAATAGGATGATATTATATGCTAAATCAGCAGCAAATTAAGAACCAGTTTGAGAGCTTAGCAACCCTGCAAGCTATTCAGAAACAGGCATACCAGATGTTAGTGCAAGGGCTGGCCACAACTGGGTTCTCAATGCGTGAGTGGGAAATATTAGTCTATCTTGAACAACACGGACAAGCTACTGCTAGTGAATTAGCTGATGCGTTCATGGTTACGCGCACACTAATTTCCAGGAATACTTGGCGATTGATTCAAGATAATTTAATTCAATCACAAGTGAATCCAAATGATCGACGAATTGTTTGGCTATCTTTGACTGTTAATGGCCAAGAAAGGGTCCAGGAAGGTGTTCGGCAAGTGCAAGCGAACTTAAAAACTTTCGACCAGAGTCACAATCTGGAGAAGTTGACTAAACAAGTGGAAGCTTTGTCACAACAACTGGCTAAGATAAATTAAAAGTTTTTCAAAGTAAGTAAAGATGCCTTAATGTAAATAAAGATCGGTCTGTTAAAACCCTTGGGCTTGAGCAGGCCGGTCTTTTATTGAATTGAAGCAAATTTAAACATTAAGATTATTTTTGGCTCGTGACAATAATTATTTTGTATACCCAAGTAATTAATCGAGCGCTGCAAGTATCAAAGTGTCTCCCCGTTAAAGGGCTTAGATATATTAGATGCAATTTTTTGGACGTCTTGAATATATAATGAGTAAAGTGTTTAGATAGAACAAGTCAGGTCACAACTTAACAGTTGTGGCCTCTTTTTTGATACTGTATAATTAAAGGGTTAGAACCGTGCCATTACTTAATGACATAAGTAAGGAGATAAAAAGATGAAATATGGCTATGCGCGGGTCAGTACCACTGATCAAAAATTAGCAAATCAAATTGAGTTACTAAAATTGGCAGGAGCAGAAAAAATCTTTCAAGAAAAGTTTACCGGCACAACTACTGAACGACCGGAGTTTCAAAAACTGTTGCGCGTTCTAAAAACAGGCGATACTTTGATTGTTACTAAGTTGGATCGGTTTGCACGGAACACGCGCGAGGCCTTAGCCATTATCCAAGAGTTGTTTAAAGAAAATGTCAAAGTCAACATTTTGAATATGGGCTTAATTGACAATACGCCGACTGGCCAATTAGTCTTTACAATATTTAGCGCCTTTGCGCAGTTTGAACGCGATATGATTGTCACGCGCACACAAGAAGGTAAATTGTATGCCAAGCAACATGATCCGTTGTTTCGGGAAGGGCGACCGAAAACGTATTCTGATGAACAGATCAGATTTGCTTATGAGTTGCGAAAACAAGGTATGACTTATAAGATGATTGAACGAAAGACGGGGATTAGTAAACGCACGCAACAGCGAAGGTTTAAGTCGATTTAAAAATAGGTGTTTTAAGAATTGAATGTTTAATTAATCACGTACGACGGGGATTGCCGCTTTATTAAACAGTTGTGAGAGAAATTTATTTAGGGATTTTAAGCACTATTTATACCTGTTGTGCTATTGAGGTTAGTTGTGATAAGGATTAATTTGTACTACAAAAGGCCTACTCAATTGTTAGTTGAGCAGGCCTTTTGCGGGTATTTTGATTAGAGCTATTAACCCTATGCTAATTATAAGGCTTAGCTTTCAAATGGAACATACTATTATCCAAATTATGATTTGTTAAGGTGGTGTTGTCATAGTTACTGAATTGAATCAATTGGGCAGAAACAAGAAAAATTTAACTAAGACCATGGACACCATTCAAAATTAAGGGAACGTCATCCTAAATCTATTGCCAATGGCGGGAATTGTTGATTTTTATTTATGCCAACTCGTGACCACATCTTATCATTGGATGGTATGAATGATGTTGACAGAAAAACTAGCATTAGAGGCCTCCTTATTATATATAGTAAAGGATACTAAACGAAATAGATTAAATATAGTATATAAAATCATTTTCTAAAGAAAATATGGCCTTTGATCCAACTGGGCATGATTTTCTTCATGCCCAAAGAGTGGCTAAGCTAGCTCAAAAAAAATATATAGAAGATTTTAAAAAAATGAAACTGATATTGGTCTGTATGTTGTGAAAGCAGCTAGCTATTTGCATGACACCATAGACTAAAAAGTCACTGCAGATAGAATAGACTGAGAGGAGTACGAATTATACTTAGCCATGAGAATATTACAACTCCGGCTAGAGAAGACATTTTAGATATTATCCAACATATGTCATATGCTGACAACATTGAACACCATTATCAGCTTTCTAACGAAGGTAAATGCGTTCAGGACGCTGATAGACTTGATGCACTAGGTGCAATCGGCATAGCACGTGCATTTGCTTACGGCGGGCACGCTGGACAGGAAATATATGATTCCAAAATATCAGTGAAGAAAATCAAAACACACGATGATTATCGCCATCACAAAAGTACAACCATCAATCACTTTTATGAAAAGCTGCTGAAATTAGCAAGTTCAATGAATACCAGAACGGGAAAGCAAGAAGCCAGTCGTCGAACAAAGTATATGCGTGATTTCTTATCTGAATTCCAAATGGAAACAGGTGTAAAAGATGAAACATAATGAGCATCTATTAGATAAATCGTATTTCGAAAAAGTCGCTGCACTTTTTAATAAAGGACAGTCTGATCCCCTGCTAGGTGAGGCCATGTGAACATATAATAATCTTCAGGAAGGTTTCACAGCCAATGAGCGCCTTCCAGACACGCTCGTTGATATTGCTGTTTGGCCCGTTTTTAATCGTGCTCCTCAGCTATATCGACAAGCACCCCAAATAAAAACCCGCCCTGCGTAACTTTGGTCGGTTACAAGGCGACAATGTATTTTGTAATCTAGACCACCGCCTTTAAAGCGGCTTGTCTGAGAAGCTCCGTTCACGCAGGGCTTCTTTTTCTTCCCCGCATTATAGCATGCCTTTAATTATCCTTCGACTATTTTAAATTAACTTTCTAATAGTTCTAGGGGACGCACGTTTTTTTGTACTAAAACAAAGGTAAAAACTAGTAGACATAATCAAAATATTTTTTGATCATGAACCGTACAGTGTGCTCTTCTCAATTGATAACAAGGCCTTTGGTGCAAACTGTGAGCTGGGTCCTGGGAGCTTGCTTCCACTCATTAAAAGTCCCGTTTATCGTCTCTTAGTGCAGCTTAAAATACCAACGGTGGGCCCATTTTAGCCACCTCGCATGAATCTTTATATTCAACACAATTTGTAGATCAATCAGATCGTCCACCAATTTGCATAGACACCATATATAGTGCTATAATTATCGCCTAAACACTATATATAGAAAAAGGACGATGATTAGTTACGGAAACCATAAATATTCTCTACATCAGTTTGAGTGGCAACACGAAATATTTTATTAGCAGACTGACAACATACTTTGAGAAAGAACGTCATGTTCGGGTTAGTTCAATTAATGTTAAAGAACACCCTGAATTCACCACTCTTGACCAGCCGTTTGTTACCTTCCTACCAGCCTTTCTTAAAGGTGGTAATGGGGTTAATGACGGTTATACTGAAATATTAACCACTATTTTGGGAGATTACCTCGCGTACGAAGGCAATTACCAGCATTGCTACGGTATTATCGGTAGCGGTAATCGTAATTTTAATAAGCAGTTTGCACTCACGGCTAAACAATATGCTAAACGCTTCGATTTTCCTTACATTACCGATTTTGAGCTACGTGGCACCGCACACGACATTCCTCGCATTGCCGATGCCATCTTAACCTATCGCAATCAATTTTGTTTTCAAACAACGAAGGAGTAATCCCTAATGGTAACTAGCACCCCAGAAATGGAAAATACCTATTTTTACTTAAATAACCTCGTAAATATCCCAAGCAACGGAGAAATTCCGCTACATTATGATCAAGAAGCCCTAAAGGCTTATTTCGAAGAGACAGTTAAACCGAAGACCAAGCAATTTGATTCGTTAAATGCCAAGTTAAATTACTTGGTTGACGAAGATTATATCGATCCAAGTATCCTGGAACAATACTCTCACAAGTTTGTGCAGTCCTTGTTCGACCAAATGAGAGACCATCACTTTCGTTTTCGCAGCTTTCTCGGTGCCTACAAGTTCTACACACAATATGCCATGAAAACTAATGATGGCCAGCAATTTTTGGAAGACTTTGTCGATCGCGTCGTCTTCAATGCCCTCTATCTCGCTAATGGTGATGAACAACTTGCCAATGACGTTGCCGATGAATTGATTTCACAACGTTATCAGCCTGCCACCCCCACGTTTCTCAACGCGGGTAAAAAACGGCGCGGTGAAATGGTATCATGTTTTTTAATCGATGTGGCCGACTCCATGCTCTCAATTGGACGCGGCGTTAATTCTGCCCTTCAACTATCTCGAATCGGTGGGGGCGTCGGCGTTAACCTGTCAAACTTGCGCGCCTCAGGTGATCCTATTAAGCAGATTTCCAACGCCTCGTCTGGCGTTGTACCAGTGATGAAGTTACTTGAAGACTCATTTAGCTACAGTAACCAACTTGGGCAACGGAACGGCGCCGGAGTGGTTTATCTCAACGTCTTCCATCCTGACATCTTACATTTTCTGGATACCAAAAAGGAAAATGCGGACGAAAAAATTCGGGTGAAGACCTTGTCCCTCGGTTTGATTGTTCCTGATAAATATTATGAATTACTCAAGACTAACGAACCAATGTATCTTTTTAGCCCCTATGATGTCGAACGTGAATATCGTACGCCATTTGCTTACATCGATATCACCAAAGAATATAACAACATGGTCGCTAACCCCAATATTAAGAAGTCAGTTTTTAACGCGCGGAAACTAGAACAAAAGATTTCTCAACTCCAACAAGAATCTGGTTATCCTTACATCTTGAACATTGATACGGCCAACCAAACTAACCCTGTCGATGGCAAAATTATTATGAGTAACCTTTGTAGTGAGATCTTACAGCCTCAAGAACCGTCAAAACTTGATGATGACCTATCGTACAAGACAATTGGCACCGATATTTCATGTAATCTCGGATCAACTAATATCATGAATATGATTGACTCGCCGGACTTCGGTCACTCAGTTGAGGTTGCTGTTCGTGCGCTCACCCTCGTAACTGACACAACCGACGTTAAGGAAGTACCGACTGTTAAACATGGTAACGAACTTTACCACACGATTGGATTAGGGGCTATGGGTCTGCATACTGCCCTTGCACGCCACCAAATTGAGTATGGCTCACCAGAGGCCCTTGAATTTACTGATGCCTACTTCCTAGCTTTAAACTACTATTCACTCGTTACGAGCAATCGAATTGCCCGTGAACGCCACGAAACCTTCGCTAAATTTGACCAATCAAAGTACGCTGATGGCAGTTACTTCGATCAATACTTGAACGCAGACTTTGAATTCAAGAGTACCAAAGTTGCAAAAATCTTCAAAAATATTAAATTACCATCTGTTACAGATTGGAAGGCACTCAAGCAAGCTGTGATTACTGGCGGCCTTTATCATCGTAATAGACTCGCTGTGGCACCGAACGGGTCAATTTCGTACGTCAATGAAACAAGTGCATCACTTCATCCAATCACACAATTAGTAGAACAACGTCAGGAAAATAAGGTAGGCTCAATCTTCTATCCAGCACCTTACCTGTCTAACGAAACTTTGCCTTACTACACACCCGCATATGATATTGATCAACGAAAAATTATTGACACCTATGCCGTAGCTCAAAAGCACATTGATCAAGGCATGAGTCTGACACTATTTATGCGTTCAGTTTTGAAACCTGACCTTTACGAGTGGAAGGACAATAACAATTTAAAGATGACAACCCGAGACCTTAACCGGTTACGGAATTACGCCTGGACAAAGGGCATTAAGTCACTTTATTACATTCGAACGTTTACAGAAGACGATGAAATTAAAACGGCAAATGAATGTGAATCATGCATGATCTAGGAAATTCACTTGGGGTCTTACCGTCCGTTTAACACACCGGCATACGTTATTGGGTCACAAGACCCATATACCCATGAATCCTAATTAAGGAGACGAACAAATAACGATGGACTATTTATACTACAAAGCAATTAACTGGGATGATATTAAAGATAATTTCGATAAATACATGTGGGAACGACTCACCACTAACTTTTGGTTGGACATTCGGATTCCCATCACGAATGATCAAACGGCTTGGCAACAGCTATCAGATACTCAACAACAGGCCATTACTCGTATGTTGGCAGGTACATCAATGTTAGCCGTCTACCAATCAGAAGTTGGCACCCCTGCTATTCGCCACGATCGGCGAACTCAACAAGAAGAATCCGTATTAAACACCATTACCTTTATGAAATCAGTCCATGCCAAAAGCTGTACGACCATTTTCCGGGCTCTGATTCCGGGTAACGGCGGTGAAAGTTTTACTTGGGCAGATGATAATGCCAATCTGCAAGCTGAAATTGACCAACTAGCCCAAATGAGCACTAGCGATATGGCCTTACAGAAAAAAGCCCTTTTTATTCTGACTGAAACTGGGCTCTCGTTTGGTAAATACTGGACAATACTTCAAACACAGGCTCTCGTCAATACTTACCAAATGTTGGCTAATATTCTCCGCGGTAGCGCCCTTTTTAGTGCTTATATTGGTTACAAATTTCGCCTCAGATTTGAAGAACTCACTGTAAGTGATCAAACCGAACTGCAGTATTGGATTAATACACAGTTTGATCAACTCATGCAAACTGAAAAAGACTTCTTAGAAGCTAACCTTGACGATGCCACCGAAGCCATCAATCTGGCCTCCTATGGTGCCAATCATGCATTAATGTCACTTGGCTTTAACGCTGTCTACGAAGTTCAACCGTCTTCACTAGTGGCGCAACTCAAAGAACTGATGATTGACCAAAATCAATTTTTGCAACAGGTAACGGCTGCAAACAATGAATCGGACACTGAAAAAATGACCGATGACGACTACGACTTTTAAGGAGTATTCAACTAATGAGCTATAAAACAATTAATTGGGACATCATCGAAGACGAACTTGACGAATATGTATGGGATAAAGCAACGGCACAATACTGGCTGGATACGCGAGTACCTGTTTCTAATGATTTACGGGACTGGCGGACACTCTCTGGCACCGAAAAATCGGTTATCAATCGGGTTGTGGGTGGATTAGCCTTGCTGGATACACTCCAATCTGAAGAAGGAGTCGACGTGATGCGGCCCGACGTTCGGACACGAAAAGAAGCAGCAGTCCTCAATGACTTTTTGATGATGGAGTCAATTCATGCCAAAAGCTACGGCACTATTTTGACATCTTTGAACGATCAAGCCACTGTTGACGAAGTATTCAAATGGATGAACAATAATCCCAGAATGCAATACAAAGCCAAACGGATCAATGATATTTATCAAACGGGAAACAACCTTGAAAAGAAAGTTGCAAGCGTCTTTCTTGAAGGAATTTTGTACTACACCAACTTTTTTACCCCACTTTGGTACCGTGGTAACAATAAGCTGGCAAATCTTTCTGAAGTTATCAAACTGGTGATCCGCGATGAATCTGTTCATGGTACCTACCTCGGCTACAAATTTCAATTGGGATATAACGAGCTATCGGCGACTGAACAAAAAACATTCAAAAAGTGGATGGATGAGTTGCTCGACGATCTCCTTGAGAACGAGTTTGCGTTCACCGAAGAAGTTTACGCGCCGATTGGGTTAGCGGAAGACGTTAAACAATTCGTTCACTACAACGCCAACAAGGCGCTCCAAAATATGGGCTTTGAATCCCGCTTCCCTAATGCTGAGATTAAAGATATCAACCCAATCGTAATGAACGGAATTTCAACCGAAACGGCCAATCATGATTTCTTTTCACAAGTTGGTGCTGGCTATCTAATGGGTAATGCTGAAGCTATGAGTAGCGGCGACTATGACTTCTAACATAGGCTTCTAGGCATAATTAAAATTAAAAAAAGGCTAATATCTACAGGAAATATTAAAGTAAAGCCCCCTGAGTTGTACTAGTCCCTGTCAAGTTGTCATTTGAAATAATATAAGTTTTTCTTTGCTTAAACGGCCTCATTCCAGTATTCCGCTGGGGTGAGGTCGTTTCTTGCTGGTGAACGATCTAGTTGATTAAAATAGTTGATGCCTTCTTCGACCAAGGCCACTAATTTAATTAGACTTATTAAGTAAAGAAAATAGGGACCCTTTCAGTTAACATGTGCTAACCAAAAGGGGGGCCCTATTTTCTTTTAATACCGTATTTCACACGGTATCGAATAAAGGTCGTCCGTTTAATACCTGTATTACGGGCAACATCGACATCACTCATGCCTGCCTCGTAAAGCTTAAAAGCATGTTGCAAGCGGGGATCGTCTTGGGTGTATTGGGGTTTGCGCCCATGATATTTACCCTGCTGCTTAGCTAAGGCAATCCCTTGCTGCTGGCGCTCAATGATTCGCTTACGTTCACTTTCGGCCTGATACTTATAGAGTTCAATAATCAAGTTGGTCATCAGTTGACGTAAATTTGGGTCAGCAATTCCTGTCATGGACGGTAAATTCAACACATCTAGGGTGGCACCCTTATTTTGAATGGAATTCATGATCTTAGTCAAATCATGGTTGTTTCTGCCTAAGCGATCTAATTCAGTGACCATTACAATATCACCCTCACGAATATAGACCAGCATTTTTTGCAGTTCTGGCCGATTCGTGTTAGCCCCACTTAATTTATCCGTAAACAATTTATCAACACCTTTTAAAGCCGCCAACTGTCGATCTAAATGTTGCTCCTTGGAACTCACGCGCGCATAACCGATTTTAGCCATTTCCAGTTCTCCTTTTGGACAGTTCTAATGAACATTTGTAATTCTTAGTATAGCACAGAAACAAAAACGGCCACTAGGGTATACCCTAGTGGCAAGATGCAGTTTACAGAGAATGGTCTGAAAAACAGTTAGACCAGTAAAACCCCTGAGTTTGGATTTACTCCAACTCAGGGGTTTGCTTTACTTATTAATCTAATAAATCTTTTCGTTTGGTGCTCAATCACTACTTATTTGATGCACACCAGGTAACTGGGTCAAGGTAAAATTAATTTTTCAGTTGGCAAATTACAAGTTTAATCCGAACAAGCCCGGAATCTTTCAATGGCAGTCTGTTGATGATGTATTTTTAATGGTCGTTGATTAATTAGTTCAAGTGCTGCTAGGATCTCATCAGTCGTTACTTGGCTAAAATTGGTCTTTTTCGGGAAGAACCAGCGTAACCGTCTATTAAAATATTCATTGGAACCTCGCTCCCATGGTGAATATGGATGGCAAAAATAAACTTTGATCTGATAATCCTGTTCTAAGGCCTGATAATTGGCAAACTCTTTACCATGATCAACAGTAATGGATTTTACTTGGGGACCGAAGGCCCCCATAAACTTGCCAAAGGCGGTGTTTAGAGCCTTAGCCGTTCTATTAGGGGCTTTGATGGCCCATAGAAGTCGGGTCTTACGTTCTACGAATGTAACCAGACATGATCGTGGCTCACTTCGACTAGAAAGCACCGTATCTACTTCCCAATGACCAAAAGCTAACCGTTGATTAACAGTTGTTGGCCGTTGTTCGATGGAAGTCCCACTTGTAAATTTCCCACGATTTTCGCTCACTCGGTGCTGGCGGACATTCCGATTGGGTAGATCAGTCAATTTGAAGGGGAGCCAGCCACGATTAAGCCAATTATAAATTGACGCAGTGCTCAAGTTATAAGCGGCCGCAATGGTTTCTGGTGACCAGGTTAATCGTAAGTGATTGGTAATTAAAGTCGCTAATGCTGCCGTCAGCATCGAACGACGACCGCAATTCCGCCTTTTGCGATCTGCATCTTGCTGAGCTAATTCTGGATCATAAGGTTTAACCCGGTCCAACTCATAGCTAATCGTAGCTTTGGCGACGCCTAAGGCGTCAGCCATTACTTGGTAAGATTTATTTCCCTCATTGACCAGTTGTGCTAGTGCGCCACGTTGAAAACGTGATAAAGTAGATGTACCCAAAGTAATCACTCCCTATATTGGTTGGAATTAGCTACTACCATTGTAAGTGATTGCTTTGGGCTTTTTAATTTCTGTTCGGATTAATTATAGAATTTGCCTTTTTCAAACAGCTAGACGATACTATAGCTCTTCATCAGCGTAAGCTTGAAAAACTCCAGGAACTCAAAAAAGGGTATCTACAAAAGATGTTTTGCTGATTCTTAATTTGATCAAATTTAGGATCCCATGAAACTCCATGATCTATTTTTATTGTGCTTGGTCAATACTTAATTCACCTGTATAATAGATTACGCAGGAAGGTTTAAGGGCGGTGGCTGTCTTTTCCCTTGTGAGGTGAGGCCCATGGGAACATGGAATAATCTTCAGGAAGGTTTCACAGTCAATGAGCGTCTTCCAGGCACTCTCGTTGATGTTGCTGTTTGGCACGTTTTTAATCGCGCTACTCAGCTATATCGACAAGCACCACAAATAAAAAAGCCGCCCTGCGTAACTTTGGTAGGTTACAGGGTAGCTTAATGCTGTCTTATTAACTTCGCCACCGCCTTTGAAGCGGCTTGCGTAGGAAGTCTTGTTAGCGCAAGGCTTCCTTTTCTGTCTACATTATAGCATGACTATGAAAAATTGGGTAGCAAGGCATTTTCGGCATATTATTTATCTTTGTATTTTTCAAAATAGGTTCAACTAATTCTGTTTCAGCGTTTTTCGTACTTCACCGTATTTGTATATAGTTTTCCAATATGTTTATGTCTGCCAACGGACCCACTTAATCTGATACCTACCATTATGATAAACCAATTTACCTATTAACTTAGTCTTGGTGCTTTTTTTCTAAGGTTGCTAATAATGCATCAATCCGTTGTTTAACTTGGGGTCGTTGGGTTGTATCAGTTAACAGTACTAACGTATCACCTTCATGAATCAAGGTGTCACCATGTGGAATCACTTCTTGTTCGCCACGCCGGATTCCAATGAGCAGTGCTTCTTTAGGCCATGGCATGTCTCGGACCATTTTGCCGTTTAAGGGACTGCCAAAGAAAACCGGTATTTCCAAATGATCAGGTCGATGAAGTTGCTGAACAGTTTTAGGCATTGTCATCTGCTTAAGCAATGCTTCATAGATTGGTGCACCGCCTAATAAATCAACAACAAGGTAAGCAGTTAACGATATGACTGCTAATGGCATTAAATGTGTTAAATTGCCAACCATTTCTGTTACCAGCAAGATAGCTGTGAAGGGAGCTTTTCCGATTCCAGCAAAGTAACCGGCCATGGAAAAAATGATTAGGTTCATGATATAGACATGCGATAATAATCCTAATTGATTCATTAAGACGCCATAAACCGCACCAATCACAGCACCTAAAGAAAGAATCGGCAAGAAAATACCGCCAGGTAATCCGGAACCATATGAAATCATTGAAAAGACGAATCGTATAATAAAAATTGCAATTAGTACAAACAAAGGTGGAACATGCTGGCCAAATCCCAAAATTAAGCCATTACCACCACCGAGTAAATTTGGCGAAAAGTAACCAACTAAAATTACCAGCAGAAATGGTACGATACCTTGTATTGGGCGTGGCAAATGTGTCAATTGATGATACCACCTAGGCATAACTAACAAGACCCGTTGATATAAGTAACCAAATAATCCCAAAACAATGCCGAGTAAAATTAAGTGCCAATAATTTGATACTGGTAAACTACGTGAATAACTTAAATGTAACACGGGAACAAGTCCGAAAACATTCAGCGAAATAAAATTTGAACCAATTGCTCCGGCTAATGCTGTTAACCAAACCAGCGGTGAAAAATTATGGTAAATCTCTTCTAAGACAAATAGAGTTCCAGCAATGGGGGCATTAAACGCTGCTGCTAATCCAGCAGCGGCGCCTGATGCAATTAGTAGTCGGCGATCAGTTCCTGATAACTTAAACTCAGAAGCGAAACCTTGACCAACTGACGCACTTAATTGAATCGCTGGTCCTTCTCGTCCGAGAAATAATCCAGGTCCCAATGCCAGAATACCACCGATAAATTTTCGCCAAAGAATTGACCACCAGTGCATTTCCAATTCACCAGCCAATTGACCTTCAACTTGCGGAATTCCAGAACCAGCGATATAAGGTTCTCTCTTGAGAAGTCGAGCCACAATTAACGCTAAACCAAGGTTGATGCCTATCAACAATGCCCATTCCCACCAAACAAACGGCGCGATTCGTAAGTATCTATATACCAATCGACTATAGTGCAGCCCTATCTCAATACAATAGCGAAATAAGCTAACAACGGTGCCACTCATTAAACCCACAAGCAGGCCGAGTAAAACAAATCGCAAACGAGTAACGTCAAATTTTTCTTTTACAAGCTGTATCAAATAACTAATCCTCCATTATAACCAATATTATATAATTTAGTACTTAATTAAACTAGGCAATATCTCGATGAAATCTAGTAGTTATTTTTCACAGAGAAGGGGTGTCATACCGCTAAAATGTTTTAGTAGTTTATATGACGAGCCGCATGTTTGAGTAGTAATGGTGCTAATAACGTTGTTAGGATAATGGCAGTGATAATTGCCGAATAGTAATCATCACTGATTAGTTTGGATTGGTAGCCTATTTGAGCGATAATCAAGGCCATTTCCCCACGCGAGACCATCCCTGCACCAACGAGGTAAGCTTCATTCGAACTGAATCCGGCCCATTTAGCCCCACTCCCCGCTCCTAATAGTTTCGTCAGTGTTGCCACAATTGTCAATACGATAATTAATAACAAATCGTGTTCTATGCCAGCTAGTGACATACTTAAACCAATTGAAACGAAGAATACAGGAATGAAAATCGCATAACCGATTGGTTCGATACTTTGATCAACTTCATGAGCTACATGAGTTTGTGCAATCGCAATTCCTGCAAAAAAGGCCCCAATTACTGCACTCAGTCCAATCAGATTTGCAATATATGCCATACCAAAACACAAAATCATCGCCATTATAGTAGGTCCCACTGGATTCAATAATTTGGTGCCTAGTCTAGCGAGGAGAGGGGCGATAAAACGCATCACGAAATAAATTGCGGCAAAGTAAATTAGCTGCTCTAAAAAAGTCAGAGCTAGCGGTATCTGGGTATCCGTACCAGCCTTTGTACCTATTAAACTTACCATAATGCTAAGTAAAACGACAGCTAGCACATCGTCAACCACCGCGGCACCGAGGACTGTTGAACCGCTCTTACTATCAAGTAAATTTAGTTCTTTCATGACAGCAACTGAAATTGAAACCGACGTTGCGGCAAAAATAACGCTCAAAAACAAGCTTTCAAATTGTGTCAAGCCAAAAACAATACCAACTGGATAGATCAGTACCATCGGAATCAAAACTCCTAACAACGCGACAATTATGCTAGGACGCAAATATTTTTTAAGCAATGTAAGATCACTCTCAAGTCCGGCGATAAACATTAAGATGATAACCCCAATCTCTGAAAAAATATGGATGAAATCATTGGCGTGAACCCAATTCAACAACGCAGGGCCAAGAATAATTCCAACAAATAATTGACCGATCACTGCTGGGATACCAACCCTAGAGGCTAGATGGCCAAATAGACTAGTTGTAATCAAGATGATCACCAAGGTACCTAAAAATTCCAAACAAAAACCTCCTCATACAAAAAACGTAAACCCAGATACCTCTTACACACCCCTGAAAGAGAACACCTTGAGCTTACGTCAACTGATTTATTTATTCATGTTTTAATAATACTTCTTATATGCTAGCAAACTAATCAAAAATATTCAAGTAACGATAAGTTGTCACATTTAGTTACTTATTCGAAACACAGACACCGCCAACTTTAAAAGTGATTTCTGAATTTTCTTTATCTATTTTAAATATCTGGATCGTTTTCTCCAGCTATAAATCATGCTGGATACATAACCGAGCTAAAAAGACACCGTAGGTATATTATCAGGTCCAAGGAATCCAAACTAGCAGCGACCAAAACATCATTGATTTCTTGTTTGAGGCTAGTGTAATTCTTCTTTTCTATGATGAACCTTAGA
>NZ_JAVCWF010000006.1 GCF_031085375.1 Lactiplantibacillus brownii | reverse complement strand
GGTAGATTGCAAATTTAATCCGAATTTTTTGACAAATTGGTCAGCATGACCTGATAAGGTGTTTGCCAGTCAAGTATTTTAAGTGGTCTCTGATTAATTTCGAGTAAGGTGGTTTTCAAGCCTTGAGCACTAATGTGCTCAAAATAAGTCCCCTTAGGATAAAAATAGCGTAAGTTCCGATTAAATGGTTCATTACTGCCGCGCTCAGCTGGCGTATAAGCATGGCAGTAATAGGTCTTAATACCGTATTGTGCTTCAAGTGATACTAGACCGCTAAACTCAGTGCCACGGTCCACCGTAAAACTATGCACCGGGCCATTAAAAGTTGCTAGAAACTTATTTAGGGCTTCATTAACAGTTACTGCTGTCCGGTTTTTTAATCGGTAGGCCCAAAGGAAACGTGATTTGCGATCGATTAAGGTTAATAAAACTGCCTTACTATGCCCACGGGGGCCAACAATTGTATCTAATTCAAAATCACCGATGCGATTACGTCGATTAACCACGATGGGTCGCTGTTCAATTGACCGTCCTAATGATTGATTATATTTAGAACGTTGGTCAAGGTTACGCCGTTGGCGCACGCCATGTTCAGGCAAATCATTTGGTAGATTGCAAATTTAATCCGAATTTTTGGACAAATTTGTCAGCATAACCTGATACGGTGTTTGCCAGTCGAGTATTTTAAGCGGTCGCTGGTTAATTTGGAGTAACGTCGTCGTTAAATCTTGAGCACTAATGTGCTCAAAACGAGTCCCTTTAGGATAAAAATAACGTAAATTCCGATTAAAGCGTTCATTACTACCACGTTCAGCTGGCGTATAAGCATGGCAGTAATAGGTCTTAATACCATATTGTGATTCAAGTGATACTAGCCCACTAAACTCAGTGCCACGGTCCACAGTAAAGCTGTGCACCGGACCATTAAAAGTGGTTAGGAACTTAGTTAGTGCTTCATTAACAGTCGCTGTCGTCCGATCTTTTAACCGGTATGCCCAAAGGAACCGTGATTTGCGATCGATTAAAGTTAATAAAACTGCCTTACTATGCCCACGAGGACCAACGACTGTATCTAGTTCAAAATCGCCGATGCGATTACGTTGATTAATCATCATGGGACGCTGTTCAATTGATCGCCCCAAAGATTGATTATATTTGGATCGTTGGTCAACGTTACGCCGTTGGCGTACGCCATGTTCAGGTAGATTATTCAAGGAGAAATCAATTCTCCCCTGATTTAGCCAATTATAAATAGATTTAGTAGCTAGTTTAAATTCGTGAGCAATCATTCCTGGTGACCAGCTTAGACGTAAATGGTTGAGAATTTTTTGCTTTAACTCATCGCTCAGCTTAGTTTTCCGACCACATCGTGATCGCTTGTATTCGGCATCTGTTTGTGCTAATTCAGCCTGATAAGGTTGACATCGAGATAATTCATAAGAAATTGTTGACGGTGATCGGTTCAGCCGAACGCCCATTTGGATATTGGACAGCCCTAGTTCACAAAAGGTTTCGATTTTAATTCGTTCGGAATAGGTTATACTACACAAAAGATCAGCTCCTAAAAGATGGGTTTGTGGTAAACACCATTTTAAAGGCAGCTGATCTTTTTTGTCCGAACAGCGTTCGGATTAATTTTACAATCTACCATGAAACCAACACCATTTATTAACGCGTACCGCAAAGCCGGTAAGCGGGCAGATGTCGTGCTGATCGATGAAGGCCATTTACTACTGACGATGCCTGATCCGTATAATAAATTCCGTGGGCATAATCAGCTTGCTGATATTCTTCAGTTGGCTCGAGTGGTGGTGCTCGTGTTCGATTTCCACCAGCTAGTCAAGCTAAAGAGTTTTTGGACACCTGCTTTATTGAAAAGAGTGACGCGCGATTACGCAGTGACACATTATCATCTGACCGAACAGATGCGGGTAGGCGATGCGGCGGTGAATGATTGGATTGATCATTTTGTTCGTGGAAAAGTGTTGCCTTTGCCACATCCGCAACATTTTGATTTTCAAGTTTTTTCTGATGGTCAGCCGATGTATGACCTCATTCAGCGGCGCAATGCCGAAACCGGCCTTTCGCGCATGATCGCGACAGCTGACTATCCATTCACAGTGCTCGATGGTAAAACCTGGTATGTCCAAGCTGGCTCTCTGCGGTTGCCTTGGGACAAGATCAACTTCACCGATCGCCCGTGGGCACAACGTCCTGAGACATTGCATGAAGTTGGTTCCATTTATACTATTCAAGGCTTTGACTTGAATTACGCAGGTGTGATTCTAGGGCCGAGTCTAGGCTATGATCCCTCAAAAGACCGACTTACGATTGATCTGGCGCAGTACCAAGACAAGGAAGCCTTCAAAAAGCGCCCTGATTTGGCCGACACCACCGACGCTAAAGCCGCGATTATCATGAATGCCATTAATATTCTGCTGAAGAGGGCGAAGCACGGGCTTTATCTTTACGCAGCTGATCCTGCTTTGCGCCAACGGTTATTGCAATTGGCCAAATAATCTTGCAACCTCACTTTTGAAATGCAATAGATTGTGAGTCGTTCCAGTTAGCACTATACTGAAACTGAGTCTAAATCTAAAAGGAGTGGTTTGCATGGCTGAAAAGTATACAGCAGAAATTGTGCCATTGAACGCTGAGAAGATTGGCACCGCGCCGCACGGTGCCGCGACGTTCACGATTGATGGTGCGCAAATGAAGATTCATATCGATATGTTTGATACACCTGCTAATGTGCAGCATTGGGAACATTTCCACGGATTCCCGGATGGTAAGCCAGCAGAAATCGCCACAGCGGCACAAGATGCTAATGGTGACGGTTTCGTTGATCTGCCAGAAACAGAACCGGTTTCCGGTACAACGATGGTGCCATTTGACGCTGAACCGGCCAAGATGCATGTGCCAAATGACAGTTACCCAGTGGCTGATGCAGAAGGTCACTATGCTTATGACAAACTCGTTGATCTGAAGGAATTGCAGACAGCGTTTAAAGCCGCTTTTGGCAGTGACGATTTGCAGCTCGATAAAAGGGTCATTTATATTCATGGTGTGCCGGATACCTTGAAGCTACCGGCTACTGTTCAAGGAACTGTCATGAACTACGATGCCCACGTTACTTTACCAATTGCAGTTGGGAAAATCATCAAAGCTTAAACTAATTAGTTTAATAAATAACCTATAAGTAGTCTTGGAACTTACTGGCAATACGCCGGCTGTTTCAAGGCTACTTTTGGGTTTGAAGACCTTATTTACCTATAAATAGAGCTTTTTACATTATATGTACAGATTAATACCTATAATGTCAATAAGTATGCACTGTTAAAAATATCTTGTTAAATAACGAACATTATCATTCCTTTGCGCGGGGTCAACTTGTTAAGCTGGTGTTGGAAGAAGAGAGACGCCGGAAACAATGGAAGGAGGCGCACAGATGCCTAAGAAGTTGATCCATATCGTCATGTTGGCGATGTTGATGCTGACCCAGGTCGGCAGCGCCGTTGTCCCTGTAGCCGACAACGGTGAGACAAACATCACCGAACATGACCGTGCGGCGCCAAAATCCGATCCATCCTCACACCAGAACGATGCGAGCGGACAAGCGGCAATTAGCCAAGACACAATTGAGTCTGACAAGAAACAGACAAGTGCAGCAATGAGCAGTTCTGAGAACCTGTCTAGTATCTTTTAAGAACTATCTTCAGGAAGGCCAATACAACCATTTGAAGACTGCTGTTAAGGGCACGTTCACAGTTTTTCCAAAGTCGCCGACATTTGTCTAGCCAACTCCATGAACGTTCAACGATACATCGTTGCGGTAACACCGTGAACATATGCAACTCGTTGCGTTTAGCTACCGTCGTCTTAGCATTCAAAATGAGCTTCACCTGATCCGCAAAGTCATTGCCAGTGTAGCCACCATCAACCATGACATGCTGAACCAGCTCTAAATTTTGGCTAGCCAAACTAAGCATAGACAATGCACCTGAACGATCTGATACATTAGCTCGTGTCACGATAATGGCTTGTGGTAACCCGTTAATATCAACCGCCATATGACGCTTAATCCCTGAAATCTTTTTGCCGCCATCGTAGCCACTATTTTTCGTTAAATCAGTGGTTTTAACACTTTGAGCATCAACCATCACAAACGACGTTCGGGCCGATCGGCCCTGTGCAAAACGATAGGAAGCGACAGTTTTTTTAAAAGCCTTTCTAATAGCGAATCAGCTGTCGGGTCTGGTTTATCTCGCCACATATCGTAATAGCGGTAGACAGTGTGCCATTCCGGGAAATCGTGCGGTAATTCACGCCATTGACACCCTGTAGTAAGCGAGTAAAGGATGGCATTGAATACGTCATAAAGATCATAACGACGCGGTCTTGTATGCTTGCGGAAGTTTTCTAAATCAGGTTGTATTAACGCAAATTGCGCGCGAGAAATATTGCTTGGATAATCTGGCATGACAAACTCCTCAGTCGGTTTTCCACAATTCTACCAGATTCAGCAGATACTAGACAGGTTCTAACTCTGGGATCCCTAACGCGGTGACGGTCTTTAAGGAGCTACGAGCAGCTGGGCATGAACCCGTCGGTATTCGAATCGATTCGGGGGACGTCACGACTTTATTACAAGCTGCCCGGACACAATTGGACGCGGCTGGCTTTCCCAACGCCAAAATCACTATTTCTAACGCATTGGATGAACACATCATTACCTCGCTGTTGCACGAAGGCGCACCGATCGATAATTTTGGTATCGGTGAAAAGCTCATCACTAGCGCGTCCGCACCGGTTCTAAGTGGCGTCTACAAGCTTGCGGCAACTGAGAGCAATGGTCAGAGCACCCCCAAGATCAAGGTCAGTGCCAGTCGCGAAAAACTAACGATTCCTGGTGATAAGCAAGTCTATCGTCTGTACGAACCAGGAACTCAGCGGGCCTTTGCTGATTTGATTGCACTAGCTACCGAGACGATCGTCGATGCGACCAGCCTAACCGTCGTCACCAGTGACCCACTCAGTGTCGACCGCCAACAGCGACTCACCCATTTTGAAGCCCGGCCTTTACTCGCGCCGGTAGATTTGTCCAACACCACGTCAATTCCGGTTACAACCATTCAGGCAACGACCCAGGCTAAACTTGCCGAGCTCCCACGAACAACTCAGCGGCTCGTCAACCCAGATCTTTACCCGGTCTACATGACGACCACACTCAGCCAGTTGCAAACTAGTTTGTTGAATAAAATGACGATACTAGCAGATTAACAAACGAACACGCGTAGCAACGACCAAAGCCACTTCTGTACTTAGCGTTCAAATGACCGCTAAGTACAGAAGTGGCTTTAGTTTATATCAAGTAACAGTTAGCTCACTGACCAGTAATTTGATCATGTTCACCCGGGGTCAATATTTTGGTCATCACCGTAATCAAATACGCTTGTTCGCGCTCAATTTCAGTTCCCGGCAATTCCAGTATTAACCGCGCTAGGTAACCGAATAGCTGCGATAACAAACTTTGCAGTATCAAATCATTCGGCCAATCCACAATCAAATGATCTGCTTTTAGTTGATTGATGACACTTCCCATCTGCTTGACCATCTTAGGCGCAATCTGGCTAAGAATCTGTTCGCGTCGTTCGGTGTCAAAAGCTGCCACTTCAAAAATGACCTTTAACTCTTTCACGTTAGCTTTAGCAAATGCAACTCGGTCCGTAAAAATTGCTGTGACGAATGCCTGTAGACTGGGATAACGCTGCCGTAATTTATCCTCTGAAAAATCACTCGCTAAGATTGGCACAATGTGCGCGGTAATTGGTGCTAAGATGGCATCCCGTAAGGCAGCCTTAGTCTTATACCGCCGATAGACCGTCCCCTCCGCAACGCCGGCCCGTTGTGCAATATCACTAGTACTGGTCTGGTCAAAACCCTTTTCAGCAAACAAATCGAGACTTGCCTGGAGGATGGCCCGTTGCTTAGGTGTAATCGTTTCATTCTGACCTAGATCCTGTTGAAAATAATCCCGTATCCGTGGTCGTTCCATATCCTCACACCTTCCGATAACGTTTCATTCCAACAATATTCAACATTGTTAGTACGACCATAAACCCTACTAATATTAACAAATTGACACCAATATCGCCAAGCCCAGCACCCTTTGTCACAACAGCCGTCATCGCATTAGCACCATAGTATAACGGCATGATGTGGGCAATTGCTTGCAACCAACTGGCCATGCCATCGACTGGAACCAACCCAGCAAAAAAGATTTGTGGTACAACAATCAGTGGAATAAACTGAATCATTTGAAATTCTGAGTTAGCAAAGGTGGAAATAAAGATACCCAAGGTCAAAGCCACTAACGCTAATAATAAGTTAGTCAGAAAGACCAGCCAAATACTACCAACTAAGTGAATCTTGAAGACCGTAATTGTAAAAACAACGGTCAGGACAGTCTGAATGATGGCAAAGCCCCCATAACCAATTAGATAGCCCATAATAATTTCACTCCGTCGAATTGGGGTTGCAAGTAGCCGGCTTAGGGTTCCAGTAGTGCGTTCATTCAAAAGTGAAACGCCAGAAATCAAGAACACAAAGAAGAAGACAAAGAAACCGAGAAAGGCTGGAAAAAAGTTTTCAAAGAACGTTGAATCACTACTACTATAAATATAATGAGACTTAGTCGTATAACTGGTTGCTTTAGCTGACTGAGTCGAACTAGACGTCGTGGCTGTGGCCTGCTTGAGTTGCTTTTGTAATTTCTCAGCAGTTGCCTGGTCACCGCGGGCCTGGGCTTGTGCAATGGCAGTCTTCAGCTTGGTCACCGTTGCTTGTGTCTGGGCTGCTGTCAGCTTCTTCAAAGCGGCTTGTTGCGATTCAAGGGCCGCGCGCTGTTTCTTAGTAACGGTCACCAGCGTCTTCATTTTCAACTTGACTAATCCTGATTGTAAACTCGCCTTAATTAAAGACGTGTTGGTTGGATTGCTATTTGAATAAGTAATCGTCAATTGACCATTTTTCTGAGTCAAATAGCCATCTAGATCATGCTGCTTAATCATTTTCCGTGCCTGTGAACTATCATAATGATGAATCGTCACGTTTTTGGTATCGATCACGTTAACCACGGATTGGTCTACATGATGAACACCCAAGCTTGCTACTTGCGTCGTGTTGTTTTGAAATAAGAAATACATCAGCGTCATAATCAGCAATGGTGCCAAAAACATCAGCGCCAAGGTACGCTTATCACGTAACATTTGCTTAAAAACTCGTCTAACGATTGCCATCGTTCGCATCTTGCATCCGCCCCGCTTTCAAAAAGACCTGTTCGATCGTATCTACTGCATACTGTTGTTTCAGTGCCGCGGGTGTCCCCTCAGCAAGCGCAATCCCGTGCCGAATCAACATGAGATAATCACACCGTTCTGCTTCGTCCATGACATGCGTTGTCACGAGCATCGACTTACCGGTATCCTTGATCTTATTTAGTTCGGTCCAAATTTGTTGCCGTAATTCTGGATCAATCCCAACGGTCGGTTCATCTAAAATCAATAATTGGGGATCCTGAATCAGGGCAATTGCCAACGACAAGCGCCGTTTCATCCCACCCGAATAGCCACTGACCCGCTTGTCTAATTGGGACGTTAAATCAACTAATCCGGCTGCATAATCAATCATCTGTGCTAACTTTATTTTTGGAACGCTCATCAATTGCCCAAACAAGGTCAGGTTTTCACGGGCCGTTAGTGTCTCATACAAAGCGTCACTTTGGGCCATATACCCTACTTGTGCCATTACCGCCCTATTGGGCATCACCGTATCCATGACTTTAACAGTGCCACTATCCACAGCTTCCATCCCTAAAATACTCTTGATCAAGGTGGTCTTCCCAGCTCCTGATGGCCCAATCAAGCCATAAATCATTCCAGCCGGCAGTGTCAAATCAATCTGATTGAGCACTTGCTGATGACCAAAGTGCTTGCTGACCTGCTTGGCGATGACATAATCCGTTACCATTTTAATAACCCTCTTTCTCAAAGCGAGTGTATACTCACTCACTTAATGGCCTTAGTATAATCAGCACATCTCGGTTTGTCAACATTAAAATGAGTTATCACTCACTTATTTTGCTTCCGGCCTATTTGTCACCGCATTGCAAACAAAAATGCGCCACCCCGTTGTTGGGATGTCGCATTTTAATTAAATAGCAGCACTGATATAAGCGTTAGCAATGTTTAAGCCTACCGATTTTTTAATATTATTTTATTCATCAATTTCCGGCGCCGACCCAAGCTCTGCCTGAATCATCCAGATTTTCTTCTCAATTGCGGTTTTGAGACCAATGAAAATATCTTGGGTACTGAAGTCTTTTTCAACATCGGATACTTCAATGCCGTGTTGGTAAAGGTCTTCCAAGTAACGATAGCCATCAACTAAGTGTGCGAGGCGTTCTGGGGTTGTTTTGTCCCATTCACAATTTTGATCTGCTTTTCGTTTTAGGTAAAGCTTGAGAGGCGTGACTTATTTTTGTAACACCTTAATACGACTGAACTGTAGCCCCAATCAGCCCTGGCCCTGTATGCACGCCCAATGACGGTGAGACCTCACCAATAAAATCAACTGGCCGACCAGTCGCTTCACGAAGTTTCTCTGCCAACTTTTTAACTAAAGATGGGTTTTGCCCGTGGGCTACTCCTAAACGATAGTGGGTGCTTTTTAAACAATCCTGTTTGACTTGTTCAACCAACTTTTGAATCGCTTTTTCTTCAGATCGCGCCTTAAAAAGAGGGTAGTAGACGCCTTCTGGATCACATGAGATCACCGGTTTAATGTGCAAAACCGAACCGACAAGGCCTGCCACTCGGCCGATTCGACCGCCGGCACTGAGGTACTTCAAGGTTGGCACGTAGAAATAAATCCGACTTTTGACGATTGAGGCACGAACTTTTGCAATCACGTCCTGAAAAGATTCCCCTGCATTGATCAATGATGCGGCATAGGCTGCTTGGATGCCACTGCCAATGCCGATGCTTTTTGTGTCAAGAATGGTTACGGTGTCAGCGGGAAAATCTTGCGCGGCCAATTGAAAGACGTTGTTCGTCACAGACAACGCGCTCGAAATTGTGATACCGAAGATCTGCTGATAACCAGCCGCGAACAGCGCATCCATCGCTTCTTTGGCAGCTTGTGGTGACGGACTGGACGTCTTCGGCAAGGTTTCCGCCGTTGCTAACGCCGAATAAAATTCATCCGGTGTGATATCAACTGCATCAAGGTAATTATGCCCATTCATAGTAATATTCAGCGGTACGACTGCAATATTTTTATTTTCATCAAGAACACTTTGAGGGACATCAGAACCCGAATCAACGACAATTGCAATTTTTTTGGTCATGTTCTGCCTCCTTGCGGCTTTAATAACCATATTATATGGTTTCTAAGACTAGATGTAAATAGGTTCACCACATATATCTTTTTTCGTTCATGTGAATATTCAGCCAGTTTTGCCAACAAAAGTCGCTTCCACAGCAAAAAGAGAGTCAACCAGTCACGGTCAACTCCCTTTTGTCCTATTTCCGACGAAGTTTTGTGGTTACATCGCAATATCCCCATTCTTAGAAACTTTCATGAAGATTAGCAAGGAAATCACTGTCAACGCGGTCAAAATCGTTGATAGTGCAGCTGCAACGCCGTAATTTCCACGAATAACTTCGGTATAAATGGCTACTGTCATTGTCCGAGTCTTGACGTTGTACAACAGAATGGATGTGGATAATTCTGAGATCATCGTGACCCATGAAAGAATGGACCCATACTAATCCCTCGTTTTGAATGCGCTTACGCATATCAAGCTTACACGAGCCGATCTGTTCTGTCAGGCATGGCGATTTTTATGGACTTTGTTCCGGGCGATTTGGCCGCTTATTAAAGCTTCTTAACCAACACCAAACAAGGATTCCAAGCATCCCATAATGTCGGGAAAACTTCCAATCGCTCAAATCCCACTGACTCGTAAAAACGGATGGTTTGATCATATTCAGGACCTCAATTTATCCGTAAATAATTTATCAACGTCTTTTAAAGCCGCTAACTGTCGATCTAAATGTTGCTCCTTGGAACTCACACGCGCATAACCGATTTTAGCCATTTCCAATTCTCCTTTTGGACAGTTCTAATGAACACTTGTAATTCCTAGTATAGCACAGAAATAAAAAAGACCATTAGGGTATGCCCTAATGGCCTTTAAACATTTTTTATTAAAAATTATTTTTTATATAACTAGCCACATTTTCTTTGTCTGGAAATAAAGTAGCCTGGTTTATTTCCAATGATTGATTTAATTCGTTTAAAATTTGTTGCTTTTTTTCACCAGGAATTACTAATCTAATTGGCTCATTGTGTCCATTGTACAGAGATACTTTGTTATCAATATCATCATGAATATTTTCCAAGCTACATGATGTACCATCATAAGGTTCAAAAAGGAAAAAACCACTTTGAGCTCGTAAGCGTTCATTATTAATTGAAGGTTCGACGAAAAATGGGTGAAGTAAAGTTCTAAAGTTGATTAGATCAGCAAAATAACCAGTATCTCTTTTAATATCATGATACAGGCATTGCATTTCATAAGACTGATTTATTTCTTTATAGAAATCATTTAGTGAGTCATATACTTTTTGGTTTTCCTCAGAAAGTTGTTCATAATAGCCCTCTGGGAACTGCTTGACCAGATCCATGTACCAACTTTGGTATAAATGATTTTCATCTTCTTTCAACAAATCATCAATATTTTTGTTGAAAGAAGATATTTTTCTATAAATACTTTTCTTTTTTTCTTCGTCCATCAATGCTAATGTTGATAAGACTTCCACGGTGTCACTGCGACTACTATAGTATGTGAAATCATCAATATTTTGTGTCTTGTTAGAAAAAAACATGGTAACTATCCCGTCTGTTTCATGTCCTTCAGAATCAAGATGAGATTGACAGGCAAAATAAAGAGCGACAAGAGCATTGGTCGTTACATCTAATAACCTAGTTGGCAAGCCAAAATGTTGCATATAAGACAGGCGAGAAAAATTGTTTTCTAAATTGTTAAAATCGTTTGCGTACCTACGCATGTACTCATTAGTAAATGAATATTCATGGGTATATCCGGAGAGCTCTTTTTGTCTAAAGATGCTAGCAACGTTATTACTACTTTTGAAGTCATTTGACTGTCCTCTATAGAAAAATCGTGGTAGCAAACCTCTTCCATCAACTGTTACATTAGCTTTTATAGACTTTAGGGATTCTGCTTTTTTGCTTAAAAAACTATTTACAGATTGAATATTCAAAATAGAACCTCCTATAGATATAAGCAAGCACTCTGATAAAATGAATCAATTACCGTATTTTTATGCTCAATGTTCTTACTAAGATGACTTACGTTAATACACTAATCCAGGTTAGAATGAAGTACACTACTGATTTAAAAATATGTTTCTAAAAGAATTATATCTCTGTATAATGAATCAAGTAGAGAAGTTAAGGCGGTGGCTATTTCCGATCGGAGGCGGTGCTTATGGTGTTAAACCTTTAAAGCCCATAAATCCTAACGAAAGGAGTAGCCTAAGTGTCCGTTTCGGACGCTTTACAATTAATGCTAGCTTTCGGTACATTTATCGTGGCCTTGATTGCATTAATTGTTGAGCTGATCAAAAGTCAGCAAAAAAATAATCCGTCTTAGCTTTTGGCAGGGCTAAAGTGAACCCCCAAGGTTGGACAGAAAAATCCAATTTTGGGGGTTTCATTTATGAGTAAATTTAATTTCGATTTTAAAGTTAAGATTGTCACCGAGTATTTAAGTGGTCAGGCAGCTTATTCACTAGCGAGAAAGTATGGGATTGGCAGCAAGGCTACCGTTTCAATTTGGATTCAGCGATTTGAAAGATTTGGTATTAAAGGACTTCAGCCAAAAGCCATGGACTTAGAATACACTAGTCAGTTTAAAGTTGATGTATTAAACTGGAGGAAACAAAATCAGGCCTCACTTCCAGTAACCGCCTTACACTTTAATTTATCCTCGCCAAGTACAATTTGGCAATGGGAAAAGCGATTTGAGACATTAGGGATAAAAGGGCTTGAGCGAAAGCGAGGCAACTCGAAAAATATGGCAAAACACAAGAATGAGAACGCTAAACCAGTTGTCCAAAAGGACAACTCAACAACAAAAGATACTTTAAAGCAACTCCAAAAAGAGAATCAAATGTTGAAGATTGAGAATGAATACTTAAAAAAATTAGAAGCCTTAGCTCGGAAAAAATCAGCACAAAGGAAATCTCGAAAATAGCGACTGAGTTGAGGCAAATATTCCAAGTATCAATTAAATTGATTCTCAAAGTAATTAAAATACCGCGTAGCACGTATTACTACACTCGAAATCATGAAGGTCGAAAATTCAATGACGATCAAGTTATTCAAGCAATTGATGAAATTCGACAACAAGATTTAAAATACACAAAGAAGTACGGGTACCGTCGAATTACAAGTGCTCTGCATGATTTAGGATTTCAGATAAATCACAAGCGGGTTTTACGTATTATGCAAGAACATGCCTGGATATGTCATGCCTTTAATCGCCAAACTCGTAAATATAACTCGTATAAAGGATTAGTTGGTAGGATTGCCCCTAATCGGTTAAAGCGTCGCTTTAAGACCGACAGACCCTATCAAAAACTTGTAGCAGACGTCAGTGAATTTCGATATGGATCTATGGGAACAAATGAACGCGTTTATTTGGAACCGGTACTAGATTTATTCTCTGGAGAAATTTTAGCATTTAATATAAGTGAACATCCAACAGTTGAATTCGCCATTAAACCGCTCAAAGAAGCTTTAGAAGGACTTCCGGCACTAAATTATCGGACAACAGTTCATACTGACCAAGGCTTTCAGTATCAACATCGCCAATGGCGAACGCTCTTGAAAGAACATCATGCATTCCAAAGTATGTCTCGTAAAGCGACTTGCCTTGATAATGCAGTAATGGAGTCATTCTTTCATATTATGAAAGCAGAAATGATGGATGAACATTTTGAAGATAAAACTAGCCTAATTCAAGCAATGAAAGATTGGATAGACTTCTATAACAACCGTCGTATCAAAACAAAATTAAACGGCAAGCCCCCGGTAAAATACCGAGAACTCGCCGTTCAAAAAGCAGCTTAACAATTTGTCCAATTTTAAGGGTTCACTTCAGGCTAACGGATTATTTAATCTATTATTAAACTTTGCCACCGTCTTAAACGGCTCTACATGGGAAGCCCTGTTCTAGCGGGGCTTCCTTTTTCTGTTTACATTATAGCATGGCTATAACGGACTTGCGACTATTTTAAGTGTAGTTTCTCAAAGGCTAGAGAAACTATTGTTCGTTCTTGAAAATATGTAGGAGCAACGGCCTAAGAACCATATATAGTGGTATAATATGTAATAAAAACTATATGTAGTGTTTGGAAGGTGAAATTCTTGGTTCAAGAGAAACACAACAAACTATTGAGCGCAATAATTTCGATTGGTCTTTTAAGCTTTTTAGGAATAGTGGTTGAAACAGCGTTAAACATAACCTTCCCACAATTAACAACGTATTTTTCTATACCTATCAGTCAAGTTCAATGGTTGACTACTGGATATATGCTAGTCTCAACTAGTTTGATTCCATTGGGTTCATTCTTTTTAAGACGGTTTCGTGTGGTAACTTTATTTAGAGTTTCGTGCTTAAGCTTTTTAGTCGGTACGTTGATTGCAAGCTTTTCCAACAGCTTTAATTTAGTTTTGCTAGGCCGCTTATGTCAAGGCATTGCTGATGGAATCGCGTTACCGTTGATGTTTGCTGTCATACTAGATCAAGTGCCAAAGAAAAAAGTTGGCACTTTTATGGGGCTAGGTAGCTTAGTTATTGCCTTTGCACCAGCAGTGGGTCCCATATATGGTGGCATAATTCAGGACACATTCAATTGGCATTTTCTATTTATAATTTTAATACCAATTATTATGGTTACCTGGCTGCTTGGTGAGCTTAGCATTGAACAAAGTTCACCGGTTCATTACGTTCCCTTTGATGTCCGTGGGGGCATTTTCTTGGCCATTTTTTTGACAACGACGTTGATGTTTATTGTTAACTTGACTGCTAACAGTAGCTCTTTTAAATTGTATTTATTTTTACTAGGAACAGCTTTTTTTAGTGGCTTACTTTTCCTTCTTAATGAGAAGCATAAGAGCCATAAATTGTTGGAATTAAGTCTCTTTAAAAACAAACGCTTTTTGCAGTTGTTAAGTGCTTTTTTTCTATTGCAATTCAGTTCTTTGAGTATGTCATACTTAATCCCTAATGTGCTACAAATACTTTTTGCCCAGTCACCTGGTTTGGTAGGTTTTCTAATTGCTCCTGCCGCTGTGATTGATGCAGTGCTATCGGTGGTTGCTGGTATTATTTACGATAAAACTGCACCCCGCTTACCCATTATAAGTGGCTGTATAATCATTGGACTGACCTTTTTGGGCGCCAACCTATTTACACCAAGTATTGGCGGGCTGGTTTTAATATATATGCTTTTTATGGTGGGATTGAGCTTTAGCTACAGTAACATCATGACCTATAGTTTGTCTCAATTACCTGCTGGGTTAGTAAATGATGGTAATTCGATTTATATGACGGTTCAAGCTTATTCAGGAGCAGTTGGAATTGCAATATCGTCCTCTATTGTTTCTTTATTGCAGAAACAACAAGGGAGTGTAATTTCAGGGACAAAATGGGGGTTAGCAATCAATTTCTTGATTTTGTTTTTTGTTGCCGTATTCACAATTTCTCTATGCTTGATAGCTTTACGAAATAAAGTAATTAAAGGAGATAAAGAGTAATGAGTTTAGATGATATAAAATCATTTTCTAAAGAAAATATGGCCTTTGATCCAACTGGGCATGATTTTCTTCATGCCCAAAGAGTGGCTAAGTTAGCTCAGAAAATATATACAGAAGATTTTAAAAAAGATGAAACTGATATTGGTCTGTATGTTGTGAAAGCAGCTAGCTATTTGCATGACACCATAGACGAAAAAGTCACTGCAGATAAAAAGAATAGACTGAGAGAAGTACGAATTATACTTAGCCATGAGAATATTGCAACTCCGGCTAGAGAAGACATTTTAGATATTATCCAACATATGTCATATTCTGACAACATTGAACACCATTACCAGCTTTCTAACGAAGGTAAATGTGTTCAGGACGCTGATAGACTTGATGCACTAGGTGCAATCGGCATAGCACGTGCATTTGCTTACGGCGGGCACGCTGGACAGGAAATATACGATCCCAAAATATCAGTGAAGGAAATCAAAACACACGATGATTATCGCCATCACAAAAGTACAACCATCAATCACTTTTATGAAAAGCTACTGAAATTAGCAAGTTCAATGAATACCAGAACGGGAAAGCAAGAAGCCAGTCGTCGAACAAAGTATATGCGTGATTTCTTATCTGAATTCCAAATGGAAACAGGTGTAAAAGATGAGACATAATGAGTACATTTTGATTACAAGTGCATACCCCCATCTTCATGCCGGTTCCGGGTTTGGTGTTGCCGTTGCTTTTTCGTCATTTCCCACTCAGTCTCCTTTAAACCTTGCGCCTGTTTTTGCCGTTCGTAATCTTCATCACGGGCATATAAGGCGGTCATGATTGCGTTACTAAAGGCCGTCTTTAAGTAATAGTCTGGACTAACTGGCTTGTAGTTCAGTGGTTGATAATGTCCGATATTTGCTTTTCTGTACTGGTCGTCCTTGGCTTGTTGCCCTTTTAACTGTTTTTGAATTTTCTCGATCTGACTGTTCTTAATCGTCGGATCGACTTTGCATTCGCCAAAAAAGAGTTGTTTAGTGCCATCATGCTTTAAAACCCGTTGTAAGTGATGATTTTCTAACTGATCTAAGCTAAGCTGTCCCGACAAATAAGCTAACCCTAATTGATGTTCTTGGGTACTGAAAACCTGTGGTGGATTTGATTGCCATTGTTCCATTGTTTCGACTTTTAATGGCTTTAAAGTTGGATCATAGTACATCACGGCTGTATAAGCCTGTTCCTGTTTAGTCAATGGCAATCCATCTAAATCGCCTTTGGGAAAGGCCCTTTTCAATACTTCATGGTATTGCGTTTGAATAACTTGCTTAACAGCCATGATTGTTCGCAAATCTTTGACTGCGCGAGTAATCTTTTGCTGTTCGATTGGTGAATATTTCTCTAGTAACCCTTGATCGACGTGTTCTAGACTTTCTAAGTTATCGTCATGAATCATCAGCGTATATTTCAGTTCGATTTTGACTTCCTTTTCCTGTTGCATTAATAACTTCCAGCCAACGTATGGCCGTTTGGTAAAGGTCAATAATTGTTGTGTCAACAAATCATCACGAATGTTCATTAAACGTTCGTTTAATTCACTACCCTTGAAAACTGTTTGTTCGCTATTGGTTTCCTTAATTAATTCTCGTCTTTCAGCTTGCGTGGTCTGTTCAAAATTAAGCTCTGGATAAAGTTTTTTAGTCGTGCGATCAACCACTTTATTTAAGAGTTCATCTGCTTTTTTGAGTGAGCTTTCTTGTTGGTTAATTGTCAATAATTGTTTAGTCACATCTTCACCAACCGCATGTTTAATTAAGGTACTGTTTTTCCAATTAAATAGCATGCGCCGCTTATCATCTAAGTTCTCCAAACTGATATAAGTTTTCAGTTCATGGCTTAGCTCTTTAACTACCCGTTTTTCATTAAACGAGAAGTGTTTACTTAGGCTATCTAAATGACCTCTATTGATTGCTTTTTCTTGGTTATTTTTATAACTGGCTTTGGCCTTGCGATAGTCCTTAACTTGTTGATTAAATTCTTTTCTTTCATGCCGCTTACTATTGATTCCCTCATGTTGAGTTGGAACTTCATCTATTCCTTGATTTTCAAAGGATTTTTCGCTGATCCGATCGGGAATATTTTTTTGCTCTAAAACTTGATTAACACTCAACGCCCAATTGTGCCGCCATTCAGTTATTTTTTCTTTTTTATCCCAATCAACCAACCAAATTTTTCGGTTTCTTACATTCCCTGCAGGGGTCTTAGTTTTATTACCATGACTATCTAAAATGTATTCGGTTTTTGTTTTCTGTCCCCAAGTACCATCGGGGTTAAATGGGCGATTGGTTAACATCACATGAGCGTGCGGATTATCTGGGTGGTCGCGATGAATTGCCACGTCGGCTACCATGCCCTCATCAACAAAATTTTCTTGCACATATTTTGTCAGTAATTCTTTCTGTTCGGATTCACTTAATTCTACCGGTAAAGCCACGTTAAACTCTTTTGCATACCGTGAGTTTGATTTACGATCTTTCTTTTCAACTTCATTCCACAACTGCTCTCGATCACTGGCCCATTCTGGTGCATTTTTTGGCGTCAAAATAAAGCTTTCTGGCATAACCGAGCGGGCATAAAAATAGTGGCGACCTTCCTTATCATCAAATAGCTTTTCACCACTTCGATAAGCGGCACTGGCAACCGCACTACGCATTTTTCCTGCGCTTATATTTTGAAAACTCATATGAAAAATTGCCATGCTGTTGTCTCCTTTCTTTTAGGGTTTATGGGTTTGATTTTGTTGTCGCCAACGGCGACTTCTAATACAAGTTTTAATGGGTTTAGCACAACGTCATCAAAGATGACGTGTAAGTGCGCATTGACCTCGTTTCACTCGGACTGCTGATTCTCCTAAATTTACTTCTAGTGTATGCCTTCCGCTTCGCTATTTCAACTTTTATCCTTTGACTTAACGTTTCCTATATGATATAGTTTCGGTGATTATTTCTAATATGATTGGAGGGATCGTTATGTCTCAAAGTAACTTAGAAAAACAAGAAGCTAAATTAAAAGCCCTTAATCAAAAGATTAAAGCTGAAAAAAATAAGATTGAACAACGGCTAGGTAAACAAATCATCAGTCAAGCCAATTTAGATTATGCTAATTTGTCTAACGATCAGATTAAGCTTTTAGCCAAGCAATTTTCTGAATTTTTAAAGGTAAAGTCCGTAGATCATTAGCCATACGAGATGGGGAAATTCCATGCCTAATCAATATGAAAAATTAGTTAAACAACAAGCACGTTTAAATCAAAAAATTGAACGAGAAGATTTTAAATTACGGCAATCTAAATACTATGAAAACCGCCAAGCACGCAAGGCCCGCTCTCGTCGACTAATTCAAAAAGGAGCCTTAATCGAAAAATACTTTCAGGCTGATAACTTATCAGTCGAACAAACCGAAGAACTTTTAAAAATATTTGCTGACTATGTTAACGCCCATAAACCGGATAAATTAAAAAACGATCAACCTAATAACTAGGCCGATCGTTTTTATTTTCAGGATTGTTTTTTGGCTTAATTTCTGGATTGTATTTAGCAAAGTCTTTTAACTGTTTTTGAATTCTTTGTGTAAGCTCTGCTTTACTTTCTTTGTGCTTCCTTTTACTTGATCGCTGTTGAATTATCTTTTGACCCTTACCTCTTCTTTTTGATTTTAGGTCAAGCGTAAAATCTGAAATTTTATTTTGATCTAGCTTACTTAAATGACCGATTTCTTTAAAGTTTAAACCGGCTTTGGGAAAGCGATAAATATTACCAAGATCGACCCAGGAAGGTTTCTTCAACCCAGCGGATTGCCAATCTTGAATCGGATAATATTGTTGCTTGATATAAGCCGACTTCTTTTCATACTGACTAGTAATTTTAAAAGCCTCGACCGTCTGTCCTGATACCCGACGAATTAAAACTGGTCGAGACTTGCCACCGTTAGTTTCTACAAAACTAACGTATAGGCTGACTAAGTCATTAGTCCTCATCTGGATCGTTGAGCCAATCAGCGACCTCTTTAGCGTCTTTGAACTCGGTGACTGGTGTCCCTTCGGTCGCCTTTAAAAAGCGTAAATTAGCTCTTTCTTCTTCGCTTAAAGACACATTAAAAGGTAAAGCACCATTAGCAACAATCCGCTTGTAAAACATGTTAATGGCCGTGGTTGGATTTAAGCCCAATTCGCTTAAAACTGCTTCGGTATCATCGGCCAAATCTTTATCAATCTTGACTTGGACCCGTTTCTTTTCCTTAACTGCCATGATTGTCTCATCTCCTTTCTTTTACTACTACCATTATACTACCTTTTGAGTACCTTATCAATAGATAAAGCCCTGGCCTCAGACCACTTGAGGTTGGCATTGATCTAAAGGCTGAACTTTTGAGCTAGTTATCTCTGACACTTATTTAAAAGCCCCTGTTCTTCTGTTTAAGCCAGTTAAATATAGCTTAAGCATAAAGGGTGAGTAAGTCTCAAAACCGTTTAGAAAGGATTTTGCAGCCTTTTAGGACTAGTAGTACAACCCACTGTTGTCGTTGTCGGCCGGCTTTTCTTCTTCGGGGTGTTTGGCCGCGTATTCTCTAGCCGCTTGTTTATTCCACCAAACACCAAATAGATTTTGCATGGTGCCGTACAGGTAGTTTTCCACGTTCTTGATGTGCTTCTCATTGCTTCTTAGGGCGTTAAAGTAACGTCTCAAGGCTTTAGTCATTAAAAATTTAAGTTCTTCGTCGTCCAGTGGGATTATGACGCCAATATTTTTATGATCCTTCTCAACTCGGTACTTAGCATTTAAGATAATACCAACGAAGCGACGCATCTATTGCGGGGTACGGCACCAAAAACTAAGCAGTATTCATCATGTTACAGCCCCCAAGTAAAAGCTACGAAGATAAAAACATTCATCCTCAAAATATGTAACCTAGAAAAAAGGCCTCCAGTGTTAAACCGGGAGCCTTTTTTAGTATACCAATTTCTACTTCACATAAGGCGGCTTATCCCAAGTAACCACCATTCACCCTGATAAAACAACGATCCGTTATTTTACCTTTGTGAAAATTTCTGATAACCAATTGGTATAGCTATTCAATCCCTGATTTATCGGTAAATATACTTTGTGAAATTCACTGAAATTACGTCTAGGCCATTCCCTTGAATTCAACTGTCTCATTCTTTGTATTAACCAAAAACTTACCGACACTCCCCTGATACTTCACGAATACTTTAAATGAATACTTGTAATTTACCCGAGTGTATCGAATACTACTAATTCTTCCCTGATACCCTTGACTACGCAAAACTCTCTTCACTTGGTTCCTTTGCCGATCAGTAATTCTTGCAGAACTCCGATAGATTGTCTTCTTAACGATCACATCTGGATTCAATGGAACAATGTAATCCTTACATTCCAACAATTCCACCAACTTTCTTTTTTTCTTTGGAATTTGACTTGACGGGTTACGGTTTTCCATTCAGTTTAGAGGGAGTGACGTTTTGAGCGCAGAATTGTTCCCTGGAATCAGCTATTTGGAATAACTGAACCAGAGTACAATTCTACTACTAAAAGTTTCCCCTTAGTTCGTCGGTCGTTAACGCCCGTCGCTTGTCTGTACAATTGCGGTATTGCTACCACCACTCATTATAAACCTACGTTTTCGGTTTAGCCTACTAAAAAACGCCCTAGTAGGCGTTGGCAATACGTATTTATGTTTGTTCGATCACCAACTAATCAGTGGCACCAAGCCGAAGCTTCGTTTTACCACCCGCGCCGTTAATGGTCGCGCTCACCATTCACCACCCAGCCGTACAGATGACCTTGTTGTGGTATAGCCAGACTTATTGAAGTCGCCCTGGCAAACGTGTCCCCTTGGATTTAGACCCCAGCTTGTCCCCTAGGGCTTTAAAAATCGCACCGGCCATGATATAATAGTCATTAAACTAGATGACTTTTATGTGGCGCTCACCGATTCCCGTCGGTGGGTGTCTTTTTATGTTCTATTTTGACTACGGTTATCATTATATCAGTTATCAAGTCTTTAGTCAATTTTTCTTGTGTACAGTACACCGTACACTGTACACTGTATCTTGTACACTGTACACCGTGTATTGGGTACTGTGTACTGTACACTTAAATAATTTCATAAAAAAGCCGTCATTCCGCATTCAATGGTTAAGGATTTTTCCCTGTACATTGTGTACTGAGTACGGTACACTGTACACATAACACAGTACACCGTGTACCGTGTACGAATGGAGGAATTTTAAAAAATGATAATTAGTTGCGCCAATGAAAAGGGTGGTACTGGTAAAACATCTACTACAGCCTTAATCAGTTGGGAATTATCAAATATGGGATATAAAGTGCTTATGGTAGATTGTGACCCTCAAGCAAACCTAACTGATTTAATGATAAAAACAAAAAGTCACGAAAATTCCAACATCACAATTGATCCATCTCTTTTCGCATTACTAATTAACGGAAAAGACTTAAATGACGGCATCATTAACATTAAGAACGGTCTTGACTTAATACCAGCTGCTGCTGATATGAACTTATTCAGTCGGTGGGTTGATAAACAAGACATTGATGAAAAAGCTAAAGTCAGCTATCTTAAAAACTCTTTGTCAAATATATCTAGCAAATTCGACTTTGTGTTTCTTGATGTAAGCCCTACAATGAGTTTAACAAACGATAACGTTTTTATGTGCTGCGACTGGATCATTGTTATGCTACAAACTCAGCAAAGAGCATTGCTGGGAGCAAAAAGTTTCTTAAGCTATTTACAAACGAATTTAATTGACGAATTTGGAGCAAAAGTAGATGTAGCAGGTATTCTTCCAGTTCTTACAAAAGGGCAATCAATTATTGACAATGCCGTTCTTAAACAGGCCGTAGAAGAATTTGGGGAAGACAACATATTTGAAAATGTCATTACTGCTATGGAAAGAGTAAAGAGATACGACCTTACTGGAATCACTGAAAGCAGTCGTTCTGTTTGGGATAAAGCTACTCACAGCACATATACGGCTGTTGCTACTGAATTAATATCTAGATTGGAGGCAGAATAATATGGGGGGACTTTTGAAACACGGTAATGATGATCAGGTAAAAAGTCCTGATAAGAAGGTAAACGTAAATGTATCATCAATTTCTAGAAAGCAAGCAGGTTTTGGCGAAGATAGTGTGGAAAAAATTCCTACCTTCGATGTAAACATGCGAGTTGATAATCATACCAGAAACGCCGTTTTGGCTTTGTCTAAAGCAACAGCTGATAAGCGTTCAGCTAGTGAAATGGTTGCTTTGATGATTGAAAGTTATCTTGAATCACTAACTCCCCAAACACGTGATACTTACGATGAATTGGTATCGATGATGGAAACAAAGGATAAGCTTGACTATAAACTAAAAAGTAAATAATCACGCGCTCTCAGACAACACGTTCACCTTTTAGACGTATACTTGTCCGTTTAAATGAAGCAGAATGCACACAAAAAAGCCACCCTCCTAAAGTGAACCCCTAAGGTTGGACACCAAATCTAACCTTGGGGGTTTTACTATGTCAAAATTTAATTTAGAACTTCGAATAAAGGTCGTTACTGAATACTTATCTGGTAAAGGTTCACCGTCTCTAGCTAAGAAGTATCGCATTAGCAATCATGCAATCATTCTGGATTGGGTTCATCGATTTGAGCGGCGAGGTATTGAAGGTCTAAAAGACCGGTCAATGTCCCAAGAATATTCTAGTCAGTTCAAAGTCGATGTATTAAACTGGAGGAAACGAAATCAAGCTTCGCTTCCAGTGACTGCCTTACACTTTGACTTGTCGTCGCCAAGTACGATTTGGCAGTGGGAAAAACACTTCCAGGAATCTGGAATAGCGGGACTTGAGTGCAAACGAGGGAATCCTAAGACCATGGCCAAACACAAGCAGAACAACCCCAAACCTGAAAAACCACAGACTCCAGCCGCAGAATTGAAGCAGCTAAAACAAGAGAATCAAATGTTAAAAATAGAAAATGAATTCTTAAAAAAACTCGATGCCTTAGCACGAAAGAAGTCAAAACACACGAACTCATCGAACTAGTAGACGAGTTAAGGCAGAATTTTCAAGTTTCCATCAAACTAGTTCTTAAGGCTGTTCGTATTCCTCGCAGCACGTATTATTATGCTAAGGAGCATCGTGGTCGTAACTTAGATGATTCACAAATTATTCAGGCAATTGATGAGATTCGTCAACAAGATCCAAAATATACTCGGAAATACGGGTACCGACGAATAACCGGTGCTTTACATGACGCTTATGGCTTTAAAATCAATCATAAGCGGGTCTTACGGATTATGCGGGAACAAGACTGGCTATGTGGCGCCTTTAATCGGCAGAAACGAAAGTATAATTCTTACAAGGGAACTGTTGGCGTCATCGCCCCAAATCGACTTAAGCGACGATTCAAAACAGATCGGCCTTACCAGAAGTTAGTCACCGACGTCAGTGAATTTCGATATGGGAACCAAAGCCAAAATGAACGGGTTTATTTAGAACCAGTCCTCGACCTCTTCAATGGAGAGGTTCTGGCTTTCAATATCAGTGACCACCCGACCGTTGAATTCGCTTTAAAGCCTTTGAAAGAAGCCCTAAATCGAATACCGGTGTTAGATTATCGGACGACTGTCCATACTGACCAAGGGTTTCAGTATCAGCATCGCCACTGGCAAAACACGCTTAAAGAGCACCATGTATTTCAGAGTATGTCGCGTAAAGCCACTTGTCTCGACAACGCCGCCATGGAGTCGTTTTTTCACATTATGAAAGTCGAGGTTATGGATGAACATTTTGAGACCAAAACAGCGCTTATCGAAGCTATGAACGAATGGATAGACTTCTACAATCATCGGCGCATCAAAACAAAACTGGACGGCAAGTCCCCGATAAAATACCGGGAACTTACCGTCCAGAAAGCAGCTTAATAAAGTTGTCCAATTTTAAGGGTTCACTTTATCCGGCAAGATCCACGGAGCGGCTTTTTTATGTTTCGAATAACTATTTTTTAACGAGGACCACTCCGGCCAGTAACAAGAGCATCCCTATGATCCGACTAGGGCTGAGCGGTACGTGATCCGAGCCAAACCAACCAAAGTAATCGATGACGAGGGACATGAACAGTTGACCGAAAATGAAGAGCGCAAAAAACGTGGAATAGCTGATCTTCTTCGGCACGATGATCATCGCGGACACGATCAACGCGCTCAGGATCCCACCCGTCCAGTTCCACAGATGGTTACCACTTAGCGTTGGGGACTGTAAGCCGTTGCGTTCCAACGTCAACGCCAACCCCACCATTAAGAGGGCCCCGATAAAGTTACTGATAGCACCACTTAAATACGTTGAATTCAAATCATACTTTAATTGGGAGTTGATCCCACTTTGGATGGGCTGAAACAAGCCGGCAAGGGCGGCTAATAGGAAAAAGAGTAATGATTGCATGGTACGTTCTCCTTTCGCATAAAAAAATCTCTGTCAGATTATCCATCTGCCAGAGATTCCTTCTTTTCGCAATCAGCGAATCGAATTATTTATCATACTTATTTCTGAAGTACTGTTCAACTTCTTCAAGCGGAACACCCTTAGTTTCAGGAACGCGCATGGCAACAAAGATAATACCCAGTACACAGCAAATTGCGAAGATGTAGAAAGTATTCGACATGTTCCATTCAAGTAAGACCGGTGAAAGGAGTCCGACGATAAAGTTACCGATCCATAAAACGAAGATCGTGATCCCAGTCCCGATACCACGGTAACGTTGTGGGAAGATTTCAGAGTTGATCAACCAGGTAACTGGTCCTAAAGTACCTTGGAAGAAAATAATGTAAAGATAAACCAAGACAACGATCGTAATACCAGCCCAGCCGGCATTTGGCGCCGTCGAGTGAATAACACCAGCAGCAACTAACGTGATCCCGCAAATTGTTAATCCGGCAAATTCAAGTTTCCGACGTCCTAACCAGTCGATCGTGAACATCCCAAGAACGGCCCCGACGATTGATAAGAACCCGTTACCAGCGTTTAAAATCGCAGCAACGGTCGGATTAAATCCAGATTCTTGGATGATCTTCCCACCATAATACATGATGGAGTTGATCCCGGCGAATTGTTGGATAATCCCCAACATCGCCCCGGTGATCAAGATTTGAACGACCCAGCGTTTGCTGATCAATTCTTTAAAGGTTGCTTGTTCAGCGTTTAATTCTTTATCAGCCTTATCTTTGTCTTGAATTTCCTTCATTTCGGAATCAACACTAGCAGCGGCTCGAATCTTACGTAAAACGCCAAGCGCTTTATCCATTTTACCTTGTGAAACTAACCAACGTGGTGATTCAGGAATTAAGTACATCCCAATCCAGAGAATAATCCCAGGAATGGTCCCTAATCCTAACATCCAACGCCAGATAGCAGCGTTTGACGCACCTAACGGGGTCAAAGCGGCGTTAACACCGAAAGCAACGAATTGTCCGGAAACAATCATTACTTGCGCGGTCGTCACCATTTTCCCACGTAATTCCGTTGGGGCGATTTCGGCAATGTAAACCGGAACGTTGGCTGAAGCTGAACCAACAGCCAGCCCTAAAATAAATCTAAATGCAATTAAAATTCCAATGTTGGTTGCGAAGGCACAGCCAATCGCACCAATTGAAAAGATAATCCCGAGAATGGTCAAAATCTTTTTCCGACCAATCTTATCGGCAAATGGTCCCCCAATAATAGCACCAAACGCAGCCCCTAAGGTTAACCCAGAGGAAACGATCCCTTGCTGGAACGCCGTTAAGTCAAGCTGACTCTTTTGCGCCATAAATTCAAGTGAACCGTTAACGATCCCCGTATCATAACCGAAGAGCAGTGATCCCATGGCTGCGATAAACGTCGCTAACCAGAGAAAACCGGTATGTGAACCCTTTTGGTCGGTTGTTTTTCCACTAATATCCATTGTTAAAGCCTTCTTCCTTCAACAGGCCAATACCTATTAATTTTATAAGTTAATGTCTACCAATTGGCCCGTATCAGCAGATTCCTGACAAGCCTTAGCAATTTTCAGCGCTTTGATACCATCATCAACAGTAACGTTAGGCTGAGTCCCCTTAGCGACATTATTAACAAAGTCTTGGACTTCATCCGTAAACGCGTTATCGAACCGTTCCCCAAAACTTTGGAGTGACGGACGAGTAACACCGTTTTCATTAAAGACCGTGACCCGGTTCAAGTCGGGATGTTCCCCGACACGTAACCAGCCATTTGATCCCATAACTTCTAGTTCAACTTGATTCCCATGTGCAGCGTGGCGGCCACCAATCAACGTCGCAATAACGCCACCGTTCATCTTCAGCTGAGCAACACCCGTTTCGGATTCACCAATTTTCTCCAGTTCAGGAGCAGCCAGATTACTCGTCAGGCCGTAAGCTTGAACGGGTTCTTGACCGGTGAACCACCGAATCAGGTCAACATCATGAATATTCATATCAACAAAGATCCCGCCCGAATCAGCTTCGGTTGCAAACTTTGTAAAGCTTTCCATACCAGAAATCGGGTCAATTCCGTAACCACGCATATAGATAATGTCACCGATCCCGCCTTCATCAACGATCTTTTTGGCGTAACGGTACGATTCATCATAGCGTCGCATAAAGCCGCTTTGGAAAATCTGCTTAGGATGTTCTTTGATGACCTTTGCCATTTCAGCAACTTCATCAAAATCAAGCCCTAATGGTTTTTCACAAAAGACGTTCAAACCGGCATTCATGGCGTAAATCGTCATTTCTGGATGGAATGGGGTTGGCGCAACAATAAAGATCGTATCGATATTTTCTTTATCGATCATTTCTTTGTAATCTTTATACGTCGTTTCAACGCCTAATTCATCATGAGCCCACTGTAGTTGATCATCCTCTAAGGCACAGGCCGCAACTAGGTCAACACCTTGAATTTTTTCAACTAAATGACGAGCATGACGTGAGCCTAAACGACCCAGGCCAATGATCGCAGCACGAATCGGTGTGTTATGTTTTTGCATTGTGATGACCTCCCCAGTCAGGAATGTGTGTTAGTTATTCAGCAACCTTGGCGTCATCCTGGTAGAAGGCTGGCGTTTCTGGGAAGTCTAAGTCTTGCTTAGCACCGTCTTCAGCCAATGACTTCAAAGCAGCATCGGCAGTAACGGCGGCAATGTAACCATCCCATGAAGAAGGACCAACTGGTGATTCGTTCTTGGAAACGTGACCAATGAAGTCGCGGAATTCAATATCGTAAGCACTTTCGAAACGAGCTTTCCAGTCCGTTAAGATGGCGGTACTGTATTGAGCGTTCAAACGAGTCGCAACTTGTGGCACTGTTGGTAATTCAAGAACCCCTTCTTCACCAATAACGTCACACTTGATGTCGTAACCATATTGACAACGAACGAAGACTTCGTTGATGATGTTGATCCCCGTCTTAGTTTCGATCATGACGATTTGTGGATCTTTGATCTTAGCGTTTTGAGCATGACGGGTTTGCTTTGGACTGAAGACCCGGATGTTAGCGTAAGTATCGTTAACTAACCAGTGGTCGAGGTCGATTTCGTGGATCGCAGTTTCGATGATCGAATGCGCGGTATCGTATTCTTCTGGTTGAGTTTGGTTGTAGTGGCGTTGGTCCATCATTAATGGCTTGCCAATAACACCATCGTCGATCATTTTCTTCATTTGAACGTATTCTGGTGCGTAGTGACGCATGAAACCAACTTGTAACATCCGACGACCGAGTTTCTTTTCGGAGTTGATGATGTCCATGCATTGCTTTGCATCTAAGGCTAATGGCTTTTCACAGAAGGTGAACTTGCCGGCCTTTAGTGCGGCCATAACGATTTCGTAGTGGGCTTCGTTGTCGGCGGTGCAGACAACCACTTCAACGTTTGGATCATTAACTAAGTCGTGGTAATCGTCGTAGGTCTTAGCTTGTAAGCCTTGACGGTCCAATTCTTTTTGCGCTTTGCCGGGAACGATATCACAAACGGCAGTAACGTCAACGTTTGCGACCGTCTTAGTCAAACGGTGTAAATGGTCAGATCCGATAAAACCAATTCCGACGATCCCAACTTTTGTTACGTGTGCTTCAGCCATAATAAACAATCTCCTCTTAAATTTTATTTTATAAAATGTTTGTTATTCAATTACGAGACTTAATTTATTTACCTTCGATTAAGTGTTCTTGGATGTACTTGTGCGCGATTTGAGCCATTTCAAGTGGGTTGGCCTTGTCTGGATCTTGTTCCGCTTCAACCACGATCCAGCCCTTGTAGTTGTTGGCAACTAACTTGTCAAAGACCGGCTTGAAGTCCAAGTCGCCATCGCCAGGAACCGTGAACATCCCGTTTAAGAATGAGCCTTGGAAGGTCAGACCCTTTTCGCGGCATTCCTTTTCTTTATCGCGACGAACATCCTTAAAGTGCACGTGAACGATCCGGTCGATGTGGTCATTGAGAAGTGACATGTAGTCACCATCAGAAACGGCGATGTGACCCGTATCGTATAACAAGCCAACTAATTTAGGATCAGTGTTGGCCATCAAACGGTCGGTTTCTTCCTTCGTTTGGATCCCGGTACCCATGTGGTGGTGGTAAGCAACCTTGATCCCATACTTAGCAGCGATTTCGCCGTAATGGTTCAAACCTTTGCAAACTTCATCCCATTCTTTATCAGTGAAGTGGGCCTTATCAGTAAAGATATTGGCCGTATCTGATCGTTGAATCGTGTAAGTTTGTTCCGAAACAACGGCAATTGGCGCGTTCAAAGCGTGTAGGTATTGGCAGTGTTTTTCGAAAGCTTCACTGGCTTTTTCAATCCCGTCACGGATGATGAAACTACTGAACCACTGACCGGCAATTTGTAAGTTCCGGAGTTTTAATTCGTAGTTTAATTTTTCAGGACCTGGGAAGAAGCCCCCAACTTCGGTACCTTGGAATCCGGCAACGACAATGTCGCTTAATAATTGCTGTAAATTGTTATCTTTCCCGATTGAAGGAATATCATCATTCCGCCAGCCGATTGGTGCAATACCCCATTTAATATCTTCTTTAACGTTTGAACTCATTATTATAACCTCCTAGGTTTATTTAAATGTCTTCAACTTTTGCTGGTTGGCCAGTTTCAAGTGACTTCTTGGCCGCTTGAGCTAACCGAATTGCTTTAATGCCATCTTCAAAGGTGCATTCAACATCGTGAACGCCGCGAACAGCGTCCAAGAAGGATTCTAGTTCATCCTTGTACGCGTCAATGTAACGCTGAAGGAAAAAGAACATTGGCTTGTCGCCGCTGACAGCATCCTTTCCGGAAAAGGTCGTCGTACTATCGTTAACGTTATCCGCATGGGCCATGCCCTTAGAACCGAATAATTCGATCCGTTGATCGTAGCCGTAAACGGCTTGGCGACTATTGTCGATAACCCCCATCATGCCGTTCTTAAAGGATAAATTAATAATTGCTGTATCAATGTCACCGGCTTTACCGATCTCTGGATCGATCAAGACGTTCCCAGTTACAAAGACTTGGTCGACTTCGGCGTTGGTAATGTAGCGAGCCATGTCAAAGTCGTGGATCGTCATATCCATGAAGATCCCACCGGATCGTTTAACGTAATCCATCGATGGTGGTTCGGGATCCCGTGAAGTGATCTTCAGAACCTGTTCATCACCGATATCGCCGTTTTCGCGGTGATCAACGATTCGCCGGAAGTTCTTATCGAAACGCCGGTTAAAGCCGACTTCGAATTTAACCCCAGTCTTCTTGACAACGCTAAGCGCTTTCAAAATTTCTTCATCGTTAAACCCAACGGGCTTTTCACAGAAGATATCTTTACCAGCTTCAGCGGCGTCGATCGTGAATTGTGGGTGTAAGTCGGTTGGCACACAGATCAATACGGCTTGAACATCCGGATCCGCTAAAACTTCGTGATAATCAGTAACGACGTTTTCGGCGGCCTTGTATTTCATACCCCAGTCATCAGTCGCAATCAAATCACAGATATATTTAATGGTGACATTCGGAATTCGCATTAAATTTTTGTAATGCACGTTCCCAATACGACCCATACCAATAATACCGATTGTGATATTTTGACTTGTGATATTTGTACTTTTTCCCATGTTGATACCCCTTTCCATAAGCATTTCTTAACTGAGCAATCGCTTGTGAAATTATCACGTTTCGGAGGAATTTCAGCCTTCATCTGCGATATGTTCATTTCCTTGTTCGCTTACAGAATAACTGATATACCAGACTTTGTCAACACAATTTTAAGATTATTTTCACAAATAAAGCGCTTTCTTTAAAAGTGTTGACATTCACAATCCATAGTGAAATAATAGCAGGGGAATTCAAATGGTGCTTTGTTCACACAGTAACGATTGTTTAAATGTTGTTATGGCGCCATTAGCTACTCACTTGTATTCCATTTATAAGGGTATAAACAAAATTAATAGAACGGTTTGTTATTTAGGAGGAACGATTATGTCCGAAGAAAAAGTGGTCAGAGATGACAAAGTCCCGCTGGATTCTTCTACTAATGATGAAGTTAATCAAAATGCCGGGCACAATTTAAAACACATCGCGTTGATCTCAACGCTTGGCGGCTTATTGTTTGGGGTCGATACCGGTGTGATTAATGGGGCCATCGGTTACATGGCGACCCCGCAGGAATTAAACCTTTCATCAAGTAATGAAGGGTTGGTTACCAGTGGGATCACCCTCGGGGCCGCGTTCGGGGCCGTCTTAGCGGGTCGGTTATCCGACCGAATTGGGCGGCGGCGACTATTAAAGTACCTATCAGTCCTATTCTTCTTTTGTACCTTAGCTTGTGCGGTCGCACCCAACGCCCTGTTGATGATCATCTTCCGTGCACTCTTGGGCTTAGCTGTCGGGGGCGCATCGGTTATCGTCCCAACGTACTTGTCCGAGATTTCCACGCCTTCAATTCGGGGTCGCTTGGTCACGCAAAACGAATTAATGATCGTTACTGGCCAACTGCTCGCCTTCATCGTTAACGCCATTCTCGGGAACTGGTTCGGTCACATCTCCCATATCTGGCGCTACATGATCGGCTTTGGGATGATTCCCGCCGTCCTGTTATTCTTCGGGATGATGATCGTTCCTGAATCCCCGCGCTGGTTAGTAATGGTCAATAAACTTGACGACGCGCTCGACGCGTTAAAGCGGATCCGGCCTCGGGAAAAGGACTGTAAGGATGAGATCAGCCAGATTCAAGACACGTTGAACCAGGAAAGTGAAATCAAGCAGGCAACCTTTAAAGACTTGACCACGCCATGGATTCGGCGCCTTGTCTTTATCGGGATCGGCCTCGGCGTCATGCAACAATTTATCGGGATCAACATCATGATGTATTACGGCACCACGATTTTGACCCAGGCTGGTTTCGCCCATAATGCGGCCCTGATCGCCAACATCGGGAACGGGATTGTTTCCGTGATCGCCACTTTCATTGGGATGTCGATCATGAACCGCGTTAACCGGCGGAGCATGTTGATGTTCGGGATCATTGGGACGACGATTTCATTACTACTCATCGTGTTGATTTCAGCCTTTCTTAGCAAGAGCCCGTTACTACCGATCTACGTTGTGCTTTGCACGATGATGTTCCTCGGGTTCTTCCAAGGATTTATTTCACCGTTAGTTTGGTTACTCTTGTCAGAGATCTTCCCGCAAAACTTGCGGGGCCTTGGGATGGGCGTTTCAACGTTCTTCCTCTGGTTTGCGAACTTCTTAGTTGGTTACTTCTTCCCGGTTCTGCTCAGTGCTGTCGGGATGACCTGGACCTTCTTGATCTTCGTTGGTTTCAACATTCTTTCCTTTATCTTCGCCTATAAGTGCGCGCCTGAAACACGGGGCAAATCACTTGAACTCATTCAAATGGAATTCAAGTACGGCGACGCTTCCGGGGTTAAACCGGAAGATAAATAATTTAATTTGGGTATTAACTATTTAAAAATATTTACTAAGGTGGTTTTATATTATGGAAAAAGTACATGCAGGTATTATTGGTTTAGGCCGCGCCGGTCAAATGCATCTGAAGAACTTAATGACGATCCCAGAAATTGTGATCGAACAAGTTGCCGACGTCTTCATTGAAAACGTTTCCGAACATTTAAATGATATCGGAATCACGAATCAGACCCGCGACTACCATGACATCCTCAACAACCCGAAAGTTGACACCGTTTTCATTTTTACGTCAACAAACACCCACGAAGAGATCGTTACGGCTGCTGCTAAAGCCGGGAAGAACATCTTCTGTGAAAAACCATTGAGTATGAACCAAGTCGAAGAAGCCAGCTTAAACGTTTTACGCGAAGTTAAAAAGGCCGGCGTTAAACTCCAAATCGGATTTAACCGTCGGATGGACCCTCAATTCCGGAACGTCTACGAAGGCGTTCGCAATGGTAAGATTGGGACTCCTCAAATCGTTAAAGTCACTTCCCGCGACCCTGACTTACTGCCACACGATTTAATTCAACGGATCGGTGGATTATTATTCGACTTCACCATGCACGATTTCGATATGGCGCGTTACATGATGAACAGCAACATCTCAGAGGTGTATGCTAAGGGTGGTACTTTAATCGACCCAACCTTGAAGGACATCGATGATATCGATACCTTAGCCCTCGTTCTTCAATTCGAAAACGGGACTTACGGGTTAATTGATAACAGTCGTCGGGCCGTTTACGGCTATGACCAACGGGTTGAAGTCTTTGGCTCCGAAGGGATGCTGAAAGCTGAAAACGTAAGCAACAGTACCGTTGAACTTTACAACAACAAGAACGAAGAATTACAAAAGCCACTTCCAATCTTCAAGGAACGTTACCGTGAAGCCTACACTGCTGAAATGAAAGCCTTCGTTCGTTCAATCTTGAAAGACGAACCATTGGTTGCAGAAGGCCGCGACGTTATCATGGCACAACGGGCCGCCGTTGCTGCTAAGAAGTCCCTTGAAACCGGCTTACCACAAAAGGTTGATACGTCATACCCATTGGAATAGGCATTATATTTTAGAAAGAGGTTTTTTAAATGCTCACTACAGACGAAATCGCAAACCAGGAAAACCAAGCTTTGCTCAGCCACTTCAATTTAGCGGACGTTGATCCGTTGGTTGACAGTCTCCGCAAGATCGGAAAAGCCGACTTTGAACGGGTCTGCATTTTAATCACGATCAACAAGCGGGAAGTCTTCTTCCACGCCGGCACCCAAACCACGCACGAAAATAATTTATGGATCCAAAAGAAGGCCAACGTCGTCGACGCGTTCGATCACAGTTCCCTCTTTGAAAAGGCCGTTTACGCGGACGATCCTGACAGTTTCTACAAGGGTAGCGGGTTAAGCCCGAAAGACTTCGCCATCGTTGGTGGTGGTTTCCCAATCGGGATCACCAACACCGGGATCATTGGTAGCTTGATCGTTTCTGGGTTAACTGATGAAGAAGATCACGAATTAGCTTACAACGCCTTGCTCGATTTGAAGGCGCAACAAGCTTAATCAACGTTTGGAGGGATGGACTTGAAAGCATTTGGTTTTAATCAATACGGTAACTCTAACGTTATGGAAGAGCTGGAACTCCCGGTGCCAAAACTGCGGCCCAACGAAGTCCTCGTCAAAACGTCGGCGTTTGCCATTAACGCATTCGACATTGCCGTGCGTAACGGAACTTTCCGGAACAGCGTCACCATGTTGTTCCCGACCATTCTCGGAACCGACGCGGTCGGTCGGATCGTCAAGCTGGGCACCAACGTCCACGATTACGACCTCGGCGATGACGTGCTCGCCCGCCCCGGTATCGGGACTTACGCGGAATACTTTAAGGTTTCAACGGACCATTTAGGACTTCGGCCCAAGAAGTACAACCCGTATGAAGCGGCCGGCTTACCATTGTCCGGGATCACGTCCTACAATACGCTGGTGCACATTGCCCACGTTAAGCAGGGGCAAACGATCGTTATTCTAGGCTCTTCCGGTGGGGTCGGTTCCATGTTGGTTCAAATGGCGAAGGCCCTTGGGTTATACGTCATTGGAACCGATACGGAAAGCTCCCGGGAAACCGTCTTGGGCTTGGGTGCGTCCGAATTTGGAGCCTACGATACCGAACGGGTCAGCGCTAAATTCGCCGACATGGCCGACATCCTGATCGATGCCACTAACAGTGGTGCCGCGACGGCCGGGTTAAGTATCGTTAAGCCCCACGGGACCTACGTCTCACTGACCACCCTGCCACAGGATCGTCAGGCCAAGCCGGACGTTGCTTATAAGCAGGTCATCCCTCGACGCGAATACCGCGACAGTGACGCTTTTGCCGCCATCGCCTTAATGATCCAAAATGATCAGTTACACGTTTCCATTGATCGTTTGGAATCATTCACTCTGGATGGTATCCGAAAGGGTCAGGACCTCGTTGAGGGCGGTAACCCTGATGGTAAAGTCATCGTGACACTTTGATCGCACCCCGCACCGCTTTCTGTTAAAATTATTAGTGGTAACAACGGTATAAAAAATAATCATTCAATAATAATTATGAATTGATAAAAAAGCACCGACCACGTTACTTAAGTTACACTTCGGTCGTAACGTGGCTGGTGTTTTTATTATCAAAATTAAACCGGCTGACCTTGTCTCGGGTGCATGGTCAGGCCCTTATATTAATAACTAACTTGTACTATAATTATTAATAGTAAGAAAAGCAAACGATTATATTCAGTCTTTCACGAAGGCCGTCGAAAGGCCAACTTAACCAACTTTTTAACGATATTAATTGGAGCTGAGAACATTGGAAGATATTATTTTAGATTGTGACCCCGGTCACGACGACGCGATTGCCTTAATGATTGCAGTCGCTTCAAAAAACATTAATTTGTTAGCGGTTACAACTTCGGCCGGTAATCAAAAACATAGCCAAACACTACGCAATGCCATGTCCCTTTTAACCCTGATGAAACGTGAAGACATCCCCGTCGCTTCCGGTAACGCTAAGCCGCTGACCCGGGATCTGATTTCCGGGATCAGCATGCACGGCATCACCGGGCTTGACGGCGCGACCCTGCCGAATCCCGACTTCTTCTCACAGGGCATTCCCGCTACTGAACTTATGGCTAAAATCTTATCCACTCATCAGAAAAAAGTAACTCTCGTGGTCACCGGCCCCTGCACCAACGTCGCCCTCTTCCTTTCGGTCCACTTTGAGCTCCGGTCGAGTATCAAGCAGATCGTGATCCTCGGGGGCGGCATGGGTCTAGGCAACTGGGGCCCCACGACCGAATTCAATATTCAAGTGGATCCCGAAGCGGCTAAAATCGTCATGGAATCGGGAATTCCCATCGTGTTAGCACCATTAAACGTCGACTTTGAAGCCCAATTATTACCCGAAGAAATCAAAAAGATCCATAAGATCAAGAACCCGGTCGCCGATGTGATGGGCGGACTGCTCGACTTCTACGGGATGTCCTTTGACCATCAGCACTGGAACTTTAAGGGGTTACCACTCTACGACCCGTGTACGGTCGCCTGGTTGATCGATCCCACAAAATTTGAGAGTCAACGTTGCAACGTCGCGGTCGAAACTAAGGGCGAACTGACCGCTGGTGAAACGGTGATCGACTATTATCACATTACCAACCGTAAACCCAACGCCAACGTCCTCTTCCACATCGATCGCCAGTGGTTTGCCGACCTCGTCATTGATAGTATTAAATCTTTTAGCACGAAGTAACGCTCTAACCGACCCGGTTATTTGAATTCGACGGAATCTATGGTATTGTAGCGTTAATATTGGGAAATAGATTGGAATGAAGCCGTTATGAGCATTGTCAGCACAGTTGAAGAGCAGTACCCCACCCTTTCGCGGCAGGAACGTAAAGTCGCGTTAAAGGTCATTCAGTCACCAAAAGAAGTGCAGAAAATGACCATTTCGAGCTTGGCAAAGACCGTGGACGTGAGCAACGCCACGATCACCCGTTTCGTCAAAAAAATGTGCTGCACAAACTTTTACAACTTTAAACTCCAGTTAGCGGAAAGTCCCGCTCCCAAGGCCCCCGTCGTCAGTCAAACGGACACGGTTGCCGATCAAGTCTACAACTACTACCAAAAGATCCTCAGCGGAACCTGGGAACGACTCTATACTGATGAACTGCAGACCGCCGTCAACTTGATCTCCCATGCTCGGCGGGTCTACTTGTTCGGACTGGGCAGTTCCGGTTACACCGCTCAAGAAATGACCCAACGCTTACTGCGGATGGGTATCGCCGCGTTTTCGATGACCGATACGCACGTCATGTACATCAGCGGGGGCATTATGCAGCCCGATGACGTGATCCTCGCCATTTCACTAACGGGGGAAACCGACGAAGTGAATAATTCGGTGGCCCTCGCCAAAAAGAAATCCGCAAAAGTGATTTCGATCACTTCTGATGAAAACAGTCACCTCGCGGCTTTGAGCGATTTAACCATCCAAGTGAAGAATAGTAAATTCGTTAATAACTCGCGTTTCGTGAACTCCCAGTTCGCCATCACCTACGCGCTAGACATTATCGCGGCCATGTTGCTCGAAAATGCCGACTACCGTGACCAGATGAACCGGACGATCGACCTGATCACCGATAACAAACTGGGCCGGCACGCATAAAACTCAAAAAACCAGGTTTGTCGAAAAAATTCGACAAACCTGTTTTTTTACTGATTATTAACGCTTATTCCGCCGTTAACGTCCCTTCTAAGAGGGCCTCGTAAATTGTCAGAATCAAGAGGTCGGCCGACCCGCCCAAGCTAAGGTTGCGTGCAACAAAAGTCTGGTTCAAGTCCGTTAAGAAGGCCCAGCCTTCACTAGTCGTACTCCCACCTAAGTCAAAGTACCGCTGTGCCTGTGCTTGCATCCACGGTAAAATCTCAACGGTTTGGCCCGCTTGACTAGGTTTGAGTCACTCGTATGACTCGCAATCATCAGTAGCGTATCCAACAAACGCTGATTGATGGTCCCCCGCCGCTCCCGTAAAAAGGGTAACCCCACGTTAACGACCGTGGGATAGCCGGCTTCGGCTTCGGCACGAATCCCGCCCTGCCCGTACTTTAAGTACTGCCGTTCACCAGCAGTCTGGGCCGTCTGCCGATTAAGGGCTCCTAAATCGTGATGGACCAGTCCCCGGACCATTGCCTTCACCGTTTGAAAAACCGCCGCGATCGTCGGTTGAGCCTGTCGCAAAACGACCGCGCTGGCAGCAACCAGGATCCCAAGCGAAAAGATCGCCCCTTTGTGGGTGTTGACCCCCCGCGTCGCCGCAAACATCGTCGCCTCCGCTTGCACACCCGCTGGCCGAATTTGTTGAAATAATTGCCGCAGATTGGCACCCTCAAAATCATGGCCGGCTTGACGGCATTGCTCGAAGTAGGGCTGCAAACTCACCGCACTATCAATAAAGGTGAAGACGGTCATGTCCGGATGGGGCCCGGGATCGGTCGGATCGACCAGTCCCGGTTTCGGTGTCACGGAAACCTCGTATAACAGCGCCCGTAATGCTAGCGCGGGTAACTGTTGATCGCCCTTAAGCATCGGTCGGCCCCTCCTTCGCAAAAAATTCTTGAACGCGTTGACTGATCATCGTTTGTAGCTCGGCCACACTATGCCGCCGTGAACGCGCACATTCCTTGGCTGGTCGGCCACAAATGAAGCAGGTCCGCACGGGTAAGTCAAAATCAGACCGGGATAACGGCTTGACCTGACCGTCCTGGACCGTCAACACATCCAGGTCGAACAAGCGGCCAAGTGTGAACTGGTCCTCAAACTGAACTGCCAACCGTTTCACGACGGCCGCCGACTCAGCAACGACTTCAAACTGCTCCCGCCCGGTCGGCTGATCCCAGTCAGCCGAGATGGTCTGCGACACGTCCGCCGTTGCCAGCCGGTTTTGCCATGCTGCCATGCCCGCCGTAAAGACCCGACTCAACGTTTGGTTGGCCTTGATTGGACCGGGAATGTTGAGCTTCGCTACGACAATGGTCGCTGGCGCCTTGGTTGCCACCAATTGAGCTTGTAGCGCCGCACGCGCGTCCTTGTTTGCTAACACCTGGGCAATCGTTTGTGGTGCCCCCGTCTCAAATATCGTTGTCATCTGCGGCCCCTCCTCATCAATTCTCTTAATTATTATACCGTTAAACACAAACCGGTCGCGGCGTCTTGTCGCGACCGGTTGAGCTAATGATCAATTACTAACTAATCCTTGACGGCCTTGATCGCATCGATCAACGTCCCGTCGCGGTATTCCACGAGGGCAACGGTTTGATCCGTATATTCTAGCGGTTTAGGCACACCAACGATTTTTTCAGCACGTTGCTGTAATTCTTCAATAGTGTAAACTGGCACACCGGGAACCTTCTTCATGGCGTCAATCAGGTCTTGGCGCTTCGGGTTGATGGCGATCCCCACTTCCGTGACCAAGACGTCAACTGAATCACCGGGGGTCACGACCGTGGCAACATCGGGAACCACCGTGGCGATCCGACCACGCACCAGCGGCGCTGAAATGATCGTTAATTTCGCCGTCGCCGCGTCCTGGTGACCACCAACGGCTCCCCGGATCACACCGTCGGAACCGGTCATAACGTTGACGTTAAACTTCGTATCGATTTCCAAGGCGGACAGGATCACAACGTCTAATTGGTCAACCATCGCCCCTTTATTATCAGGATCGGCGTACCAGGACGCATCGATCTCCTGTTGGTTCGGGTTCGTATGCATCGAGTCGGCCGCACCCTTATCGAAATCTTGAACGTCCATGACCTTGTTAACTAAGCCTTCTTTAAGCAGGTCGACCGTTGGTTTCGTGATCCCACCAAGCGCAAACGACGCTTTAATGTTAAGTTGTGACCTGGTTCGTTCCATTTAAACACTTTAATTATCACATATTCAAAACGTCAAAAAATTTGTATCTAAATATATCTAAGCTTTTTTAATGGTGAGAAACTTTGCCACTTGCAATGCTCGATTAATTACTTAGGTATAC
>NZ_JAVCWF010000005.1 GCF_031085375.1 Lactiplantibacillus brownii | reverse complement strand
CTTTTGAGTATCTATATTATATCTATTAGTATCTATATTATTAGTATAGTCTAGATCTTGTCTCTTTTTGAGAAGTCCGCTTGTACCAAGAGATTCAGACGTATCAGAAACGGTATCATACGGGTTTCTCTTTTTGAGAAGTCCGCTTGTACCAAGGGGTTCAACGGTATCATACGGGTTTCTCTTTTTGAGAAGTCCGCTTGTACCAAGGGGTTTAGGCGATTTTATTGGCTCTCGCTTAATATAAACGTCTTTTGCTGTTACTTCCAAATCTGCCAAATATAATCTATTTGGTTCGTTTTTGCCTGATCTTGGATTAAAACCCATATGTTTTTGATACAAAAGGTTTGCGTCCATTAATTCGTGTTTAATCTTATTGATTTTATTATTTGACCAGTTTCGTAAATCTTTTAGTTCATTGTTTGTGTATATGAAATATACGTTGTTATTTTCGTCAACCCAATTATTGCTTAGTGAGTAACTTAGACGATCGCGTAACACCGAATAAAGTAAAATGGCACTATCGCTAAGATCCTTATATTTTTCTCCTTGGAGTAAGATCTGCGGCAAAGCGTAGAACTTTACTTCATAGGCTCTTTTAGCATTTGTAAAGTTAAAGTTTGATTGATCCATAATAAAAGCTCCCTTTCTTAACTGACACAGGCCGTCTTAAAAGAGAGTTGCTAAAACATCTGACTTGTTTTAAAATACAAATCTGATATGCTTTAACTGAATTACAAAGCGAACATTGGACGTGATCGGCTTTGTAAATTCACCGGCATGTGTCTATTCGGGTTGCCTATACGGCAACTTTTTTAATTTCTAACAACAAAAATGGACTAAATAGCATTGGTTAGCTACTTAGTCCATTGGATTTAATTTGTTTTTAACTATCCTTCACTTGTCCCATAGGACTGGTTTGCGGTATAATTAGCCTACAAATTAAGAACAATGTTCAGACGATTTTAACTTGGCGGTCTAAATTGTCTGAATCTAAGTAGCTCTCTATTAGCTACTTGTTAAACCTAAAATCCCCGATTCCTCGTGAATCGGGGATTTTTCTGTTTAGCTTGATCTCTTTATTTGGTTGTCAAATTAATCTTAGTCTAGCATAGCGCTTACTTACAGGCAACCGTATTTGGTTCAGTGCACTTTACTAGCTTTTACCTAAGCGCAAATTAATCAAACAAATAAATTGTGAATTTGCTTGTTTGATTAATTATTTATTTAATTACTAAATTGCATCTATGATTGAAGCTAAGAATTCTGAACGATTTTTAAATCCGTTTTTTCGGGCAGCCGTATCCATTTTTTTTAGTTGGCTTTCAGTAATTGAGAAGGTAACTGATCGCTTACGCTCTACTTCCTTTCGGCTGATATTTTTCAAAAATGCGACTGCATCTTTCTTGTTGTCTTTCAATGTAGTTTCGTAACTTTCTCTCATTTCTTCGTCTTTTTTATGATTGAATGAATCTAAACTCATAATCTAACTCTCCTTACTTGGTTTTATTTGCTAATTCTTGAAAAAGATGATCGGCGTGTTCTATGAACTTTTGATTTTGCTTTAAAATGGATTCATCATGATTGGCTAATTCAAATATTGAAGCGTGTCTTGCAGTAGCTTTATTAAAGAGCTCTCTTTCAGGAAATATAGTTGCGACTGTTTCATCGCCTTCTATGTGTTTTAGCAAATCGCGAGACATGCTTGTATTATGTCTAATCATATTACCGATAAAGAAAAGCTTTGCGTCAACGTAAGTTTCGCCAGTTCGATAATCAAAAAGTGATTTTCTGAATTTTTCGAGTCGTGTTTCTAGGTCAAACTTGGCATTGTAGCCATGTTCACTGGGTGTAATGGGACTAAGCAGGTAATTACTGATAGCAATAGCGTTTTTAGTGATGGTGCTAAAATCTGGGTGCGTATCAATTAAGATATAGTCATAGTCGGTTAAGCTTAATGAATCAGAGTTGTTTTTAACCCACATGAACAACATCATTTCTTTGTTACTGTTATTTTCTAGATAACTTCCTAAAACATCTAGGTCTATAAAACCGGCTATTAAATCTAGATTCGGTCCGACACTGTCAATTTTTACTTTTTGAGCATTGTCATTTTCTTTAAACGCTTCAGCGATGGTATTGTTTCGTCGTGTCTTTTCAAAAACGGTTGTTAAATTGCACTGATGGTCTAAATCGATTAATAGAACCTTCTTACCATGTTTGGCTAACCAATCACCATAATTTAAAGTCAAGGTTGTTTTACCAACACCACCCTTGATAGCAGTAAAAGTAATAATCTTCATCTTGATACCTCCTTCATCTAGCTTAATTATATCATTAGTAGACAAACAAATAAACAATTTATTAAATAATTAATTCAATGGCTTTGGCCGGCTTAATCACGTACTTCGGCAATATCAACATCACTCATTCTCGGCTGATAAGGCTTAAACTAGTCTGATATGCTTAATACTTCTTTACTGTATATTGATTTAAGAGAGCGTAAAATATCTTGTGTAAATGCATAAAAGATTTCTGAATTGTATAGAAATAGGGAATGCCTTCCCTTATGATATTTAGTAACCACAGAAAACATCACAGGAGGCATTCCCCATGAATGAACTTACCACAGAAATTATCGCTGCACTAGCCCAAAAGCAAGATTTGGACGAAGTTTTTCGTCACCACCTCGAAATTGCGATTAACCAGCTGCTTCAAACCGAATTGGCAGAGTTTTTGGGTTACGAACGCTACTCATACGCTGGGATTAACACTGGTAATAACCGCAACGGCAGTTATGAGCGCTCGTTTGATACGAAGTACGGCCAACTTAACTTAACCATTCCTCGAGATCGCAATGGCCGGTTTGAAAATCATACCTTGCCAGCCTACGGTCGGCACAGTGATAATTTAGAAACAACGGTCATTCAGTTGTATACCAAGGGAATTACCACTGCTGAAATTGCCGAACTCATTGAGAAAATGTACGGTGCTCACTACTCCCAAGCCACGGTTTCCAACATGACTAAAGCCGTCAATGAACAGGTTCAAGCTTTCCAGCAACGTCGACTGGCTTCACAATACAGACCTATCCCAAATTAATCAAAGATCTGCTTAAAATGCCGAATTTACTCACTTTCATGGACTTTCCACCAGCTATCCGGCAATCACTATACGCCACTAACCTGATTGAGAACTTTAATAAGCATCTCAAGCGCACCACCCACCACAAAGAACAATTTCCAACGGAAGATTCACTGGATCGCTTCCTGGTTTCTCAGTTTAATGTTTATAACGAGAAGTCTCTGAAGCGGATCCACCGAGGGTTCAAAGGACTCCAGGACACCTTGGAAGCATCATTTATTTAAGTTAGATACATATTATATGTACGAAGGCATTTCATTTACACAAGATTCTTGACGCTACCAATGATTTTCAAATTTATAATAATTAATAGTATTGTTAGCCATTGGTAGCCAAGCCGCACTCAACCCGAGAAATAACCCTGAAACAAGCTCTAATTCCAAAAATGACACCCCAACTAAACCAAATAATGAACCTAAAAGGCCACAATAGATAGCTAGTTTTAGTAGTATATAGCTATTTATCTTAGTTCTTATGCCACGAATAAAAAAATTCCGGTTGTTCTAAACGTGTAAAAGATGACAAATGGAAAAACTGCAACAACAATATGACTACTTACCCATTTCAAAAAAATCATAGATGATAATACAACAACTGTACTACTGATAATACTGAGCATAGTATTTCCGATAGACTGAATATTTCGTTTCATAATTTTCCCCGCATTATTTCAAAAAATAGTTACTTGATACTTGTCAAAACTTAAGGCTTGTAAAAAATACACCTATTGGTTTCAAGGCTGTCTCAATAGTAAAACTATAAAATTTGAATCCTGGCCGTTTTCACATATGTTATTGTTCAATACCCAACTGCTCTACGTGATCAAAACAACAATTTTCTAATCAGTGACTAGTAGATTATAGCCGTTTTTTCATATTAAAACGGCTATTAATTTTTATTCTTTACTGTGCTGCCAATTAACATGGTATCTTTTGCGTTGATAACTAAAGCCCTCTCCAACCACTTCATGGGTATCCAGTACCGTCACAAATGCCCGTTCATCAATCGCTTTAATTAATTGCTTCAATTGTGGAATTTTCCGCGGTTGAACCACCAAATAAATCACTTGCTTTTGATCATGCTGATAACCACCTTCAGCTTGCAAATATGTCAATCCTCTATTTAAAGAAACATCAATTAATTGGGAAATTTTTTGTCTTTTGGTAGATTGTGAAAACAACTTTCATTTTCGATTTCCTGTAACGATCATATGCAGTCAAAAATGATCGAAAAAATAAAATATTATAGAAACAGGTTTAGAGGTTAACATAATGTGACTTATCCCAAGTAACCCGCTCACTCCCTGATAAAACAACGATCCGTTATTTGGCCTTTGTGAAATTTGACAGTAGAGGAGTGGTCTAGATGAAAAATCCCCAAAAAATCAGTAAACTCACTTTGTGAATTTAACCGCCTAAACTCCTAGACCATTGCGCCAATCGTGCCTGACACCAGTCCAAAAAATCCCGTTCTGAAATCGTTGGTGTTCCCGTCAATAACTTTTTTGTGATGGGCTCCTCACCTAAAGCCGTCTCAATTAACCCAACCACTAAATAATCTGTCTGTTTCGTAACCCAATTTTGTGGTTTCGCCCCAAAGACTTTCGCCAAACTAAAAGCTTGATCCCGAGTCATGGTAGTTAGACGTCCGGTAAAAGCAATCTCACAATCTCTTAAATCAAGCATTTTAAATCATCAACTTTCTTGATTCTAATGTTGGTTTTGACTTGACGGGTTATGGTTTTCCATTCAGTTTAGAGGGAGTGACGTTTTGAGCGCAGAATTGTTCCCTGGAAACAGCTATTTGGAATAACTGAACCAGAGTGCAATTCTACGCTAAGGTTTCCCCCTAGTTCGTCGGTCGTTAACGCCCGTCGCTTGTCTGTACAATTGCGGTATTGCTACCACCACTCATTATAAACCTACGTTTTCGGTTTAGCCTACTAAAAAACGCCCTAGAAGGCGTTGATGATACGTATTTATTTTTGTTCGATCACCAACTAATCAATGGCACCAAGCCGAAGCTTCGTTTTACCACCCGCGCCGTTAATGGTCGCGCTCACCATTCACCACCCAGCCGTACAGATAGCCTTGTTGTGGTATAGCCAGACTTATTGAAGTCGCACTGGCAAACGTGTCCCCTTGGATTTAGACCCCAGCTTGTCCCCTAGGGCTTTAAAAATCGCACCGGCCATGATATAATAGTCAGTAACTTAGATGACTTTTATGTGGCGCTCACCGATTCCAGTCGGTGGGTGTTTTTTTATGTTCTATTTTATGAATTAACCATACCACTATTCAGCTTGTTTATAAACAAAAATCGCAAAAATAACAAAAGTAATTTGTAACAAGTTTCATGTAATTTGATACTTGTAATTTGTATCTTTATATTTACGTTGAATTGCTATGCTCGTTGCATTACAATGACTATGAACTAATAAGTTCAAGTCTGGAGGATCCTGTATGACCACATCGATCACGATAGGAAACTTTAAAGGTGGAGTTGGAAAAACAACAACTTGTGTAACCTTTTCTTATCTATTAAATAAAGCCCATAGAAAAACCTTATTAATTGATTTTGATCCACAAGGAAATGCTAGTGAAATTATAGAAAAAACATTTCCTGTATTCAAACAAAAAAATTCCAAAAGTTTAACTGATGGTATTAAGAATCTGGATTTATCTGAGTCCATTGCACACGTCACAGATTACCTTGATCTGATGCCTAGTGATTGGAGCTTATCTTTGCTTCCTGATATGCTTGAAGATTATAAGAAAAGTGACCGACCACTATTTTTAAAAACTTTGCTAACAAAAATTAGAAATGATTATGATTATATTTTAATAGACGTTCCGCCAACGCTATCAGCATATACAAATAATGCCGTTTTAGCCTCAGATTACGTAATTATGGTTATGCAGACTCAAGAGCAATCTTACTCAAGTTCTTTAAAATTTGTAAGCTATCTTCAAGGGCTTAGAAAAGACTATGACAAATCATTTGATTTGCTTGGCATTATTGCCTATCTGGTTAAAAAAGACGGACCTGTCGATCATGAAGTGTTGAAAGCCGCTAATCAAGCCTTTGGAAAAGCCCTATTTCATGGGAACATATTTCAAAGAGAACGTGTTAAACGTTTCGGAAAAAGTGGAATTAGAGATGAGGATATGTGGGACAAAAGGGCTTTATATATGTATCAAGTAGTATTAGATGAAGCTCTATCACGAATTAATCTGTTGGAGGGGTAGAATATGCCGGAAAAGAAAAGTCTTTTAGATCAGATTGATGCAGAGAGTCAATTAAAAGATGGCGACTCTCCTTTTAAACGAAAAGAAAAAACAAAACCATTACGAGTTAGAGAATCATTTTACAATGATATTCGAAAAATTGCCTTCGAAGAAAATACAAAAATGGTTGAGATTTTAGATGACATAATAAAGCGTGGGCTTCGAAGCTATAAAAAGAGTCACCCAGATACAGATTACAAGTAACTTGTAATCTGTAACTTGTATCTTGTAATAAGTAACTTACAATTTTAATTTAATCTGAACAAAATACGCTTACGACTCAAATGCAGGCTTTGGAATCCAGCGATGCTAACAAAGAAAAAAGTAAATAATTACGCGCTCTCAGACAATACGTTCACCTTTTAGATGTATACTTGTCCGTTTAAATTAAGCAAAATGCGTTTATATCACGTTATAAAATCAAAATTTTATTAGACAATAAAAAAACACCACTCAAATTAATGAGTAGTGCTTTTTGATATGCAATTGGCATAAAGATCTGAATAAATGGTAGATTGTAAAATTAATCCGAACGCTGTTCGGACAAAAAAGATCAGCCTTCCTTTAAAATGGTGTTTACCACAAACCCATCTTTTAGGAGCTGATCTTTTGTCTAGTATAACCTATTCCGAACGAATTAAAATCGAAACCTTTTGTGAACTAGGGCTGTCCAATATTCAAATGGGCGTTCGGCTGAACCGATCACCGTCAACAATTTCTTATGAATTATCTCGATGTCAACCTTATCAGGCTGAATTAGCACAAACAGATGCCGAATACAAGCGATCACGATGTGGTCGGAAAACTAAGCTGAGCGATGAGTTAAAGCAAAAAATTCTCAACCATTTACGTCTAAGCTGGTCACCAGGAATGATTGCTCACGAATTTAAACTAGCTACTAAATCTATTTATAATTGGCTAAATCAGGGGAGAATTGGTTTCTCCTTGAATGATCTACCTGAACGTGGCGTACGCCAACGGCGTAACGTTGACCAACGATCCAAATATAATCAATCTTTGGGGCGATCAATTGAACAGCGTCCCATGATGATTAATCAACGTAATCGCATCGGCGATTTTGAACTAGATACAGTCGTTGGTCCTCGTGGGCATAGTAAGGCAGTTTTATTAACTTTAATCGATCGCAAATCACGGTTCCTTTGGGCATACCGGTTAAAAGATCGGACGACTGCGACTGTTAATGAAGCACTAACTAAGTTCCTAACCACTTTTAATGAGAGCGTAAAATATCATCATAATTCAATGTCTAGTTCGAAATTTATAATTAGAAACCTTTTTGGGGCAAATTACATGGATACTATTTCTTAGTTAAAATATGAGTCTAGTGACTATCGGTTGAAACTAAAGCAACTTTTTTGACAACGCTTACCAACATGCTGTAATCTTATTTAATATATAACAAATAATCTATATACTCTTTTCCATATCTAAAATCATATGAATGGAGGTTATTGAAATGCCTTGGAATGAACAAAATTACCCACCATCAATGAAAAATTTGAAAAAAGTGGTTCGAAAAAAAGCTATTGAGATCGCAAATGCGCTTAAAGAAAAAAATTATGACGATAAGCGGGCCATTTCAATTGCTACGGAACAAGCGGAAAAATGGTATCAACATCGCTCTGATTTAAAAGACGACACTCCATTCAAGAAGAATTTAAGGAGGCATAGCTAATGATATCACTTTTGGAAAAACACCCAAACAAAATTACTCCTCATATACCAATAGAAAAGCCTAAAAAGCAATTACCACAAAGATTTCCAGTAAAGACTCCACCTGAAAACCCCAAAATAAATCCAGAAAAAATATACCCTGAAAAACAACCTGAAGAGCCGGTTAGGCGTGATTAATAAGCCGTTTATGTTAGATTACAAATTCCAATTTGAAGGGGGCCACATAAATCAGAGTGAATTCCCATGAGGCATACTAAATACAATATTGGAGACTACGTTTTAAATTGCAAATAATTCGGATTAAATTTGTAATCTACCTTAATCTATTTCGTTTAGTATCCTTTACTATATATAATAAGGAGGTCTCTAATGCTAGTTTTTCTGTCAACATCATTCATACCATCCAATGATAAGATGTGGTCACGAGTTGGCATAAATAAAAATCAACAATTCCCGCCATTGGCAATAGATTTAGGATGACGTTCCCTTAATTTTGAATGGTGTCCATGGTCTTAGTTAAATTTTTCTTGTTTCTGCCCAATTGATTCAATTCAGTAACTATGACAACACCACCTTAACAAATCATAATTTGGATAATAGTATGTTCCATTTGAAAGCTAAGCCTTATAATTAGCATAGGGTTAATAGCTCTAATCAAAATACCCACAAAAGGCCTGCTCAACTAACAATTGAGTAGGCCTTTTGTAGTACAAATTAATCCTTATCACAACTAACCTCAATAGCACAACAGGTATAAATAGTGCCTAAAATCCCTAAATAAATTTCTCTCACAACTGTTTAATAAAGCGGCAATCCCCGTTGTACGTGATTAATTAAACATTCAATTCTTAAAACACCTATTTTTAAATCGACTTAAACCTTCGCTGTTGCGTGCGTTTACTAATCCCCGTCTTTCGTTCAATCATCTTATAAGTCATGCCTTGTTTTCGCAACTCATAAGCAAATCTGATCTGTTCATCAGAATACGTTTTCGGTCGCCCTTCCCGAAACAACGGATCATGTTGCTTGGCATACAATTTACCTTCTTGTGTGCGCGTGACAATCATATCGCGTTCAAACTGCGCAAAGGCGCTAAATATTGTAAAGACTAATTGGCCAGTCGGCGTATTGTCAATTAAGCCCATATTCAAAATGTTGACTTTGACATTTTCTTTAAACAACTCTTGGATAATGGCTAATGCCTCGCGCGTGTTCCGTGCAAACCGATCCAACTTAGTTACAATCAAAGTATCGCCTGTTTTTAGAACGCGCAACAATTTTTGAAACTCCGGTCGTTCAGTAGTTGTGCCGGTAAACTTTTCTTGAAAGATTTTTTCTGCTCCTGCCAATTTTAGTAACTCAATTTGATTTGCTAATTTTTGATCAGTGGTACTGACCCGCGCATAGCCATATTTCATCTTTTTATCTCCTTACTTATGTCATTAAGTAATGACACGGTTCTAACCCTTTAATTATACAGTATCAAAAAAGAGGCCACAACTGTTAAGTTGTGGCCTGGCTAGTTCTATTAATTATAAAATTTGTTAGTAAACAATCAAAAATCATTGTGAAGTGAACCTAATTTATTTTGTACGAACAGCATTCAGATTAATTTTACAATCTAACTTAGTAGCTAGTTTAAATTCGTGAGCAATCATTCCTGGTGACCAGCTTAGACGTAAATGGTTGAGAATTTTTTGCTTTAACTCATCGCTCAGCTTAGTTTTCCGACCACATCGTGATCGCTTGTATTCGGCATCTGTTTGTGCTAATTCAGCCTGATAAGGTTGACATCGAGATAATTCATAAGAAATTGTTGACGGTGATCGGTTCAGCCGAACGCCCATTTGGATATTGGACAGCCCTAGTTCACAAAAGGTTTCGATTTTAATTCGTTCGGAATAGGTTATACTAGACAAAAGATCAGCTCCTAAAAGATGGGTTTGTGGTAAACACCATTTTAAAGGAAGCTGATCTTTTTTGTCCGAACAGCGTTCGGATTAATTTTACAATCTACCGAAATCCTAAAAAAAGCCCTGGGCTTCCTTGCGCAGAAGTAACCAATATCTTTGATTACATTCACCAAGAAAGCCATCACCACCAGGTAACCAAGATGTGCCGAATCCTCGGTGTTTCCAGAGCTCAGTATTATCGTTATCGATCCCCCAAACCTTCAAAACGCCGGGCCGAAGATGCGGGCTTGAAACAACGGATTCTGCGGATCTTTGCGGAATTTAAGCAGCGATACGGTGTTATGAAGATCCACCATGAATTGAATCTGGAACTTCAACCACTGCAGCTTCGGTGCAGTCCACGACGGATTTCCCGGCTCATGAAGGAACTGGATATCCACTCCGTTACCGTCAATAAGTGGAAAGCGGCTTCGGCTTCCAAAACCAAGGTTGAACAGCGTCCCAACTTGCTTAAGCAGGATTTCTCGACCACTGGTTTAAATCAAAAATGGACCGCTGATATGACCTATATTCAAACGAAGCGTGATGGCTGGTGTTACTTATCAACCATCATGGACCTGCACTCACGACGGATTATCGGCTATTCGTTCTCAAAAAAGATGGCTACTGATTTAGTCTTAAAGACCCTTGAAAGCGCGGTTAAAAATCGAACCATTACTGGGGACCTGATTATCCATACGGATTTAGGATCACAGTATACCAGCGATGATTACAATCAACGTTTAACTGAGCTATATATCCGCCACTCATACAGCCGTAAGGGTTGTCCGTATGATAATGCGCCAATGGAATCCTTTCACGCTTCCCTCAAAAAGGAATGTGTTTATCCAGTGCCGGTCTTTGAAGATTATGAAACTGCCGCTGCCGTCCTTTTTGAATATGTGCATGCTTTCTACAATAGGAAGAGAATTCATAGTTCACTGGGCTACCAGACCCCCTTACAAGTTGAAATTGCAACACTTACGAGCCAAATGGCCGCCTGATTTAATGCTTTCCAGGGTTCAAATAAGTTATTAATCGCGATTAATGATTTATTTGAGCTGTGGAAGGTAAACGCGGTTCTGAATGTCTCTTAAAATCTGTCTCAAATATTGACTTCAATCCATGTGATTTAAAGGATTCCTTAAAAACACTTTCTGGGCTACTTCATTGAAACTTATTGGGACTTTTCTTCTTCCAATAAGTCTTTGAGGACTATCACTAAATTCAGCAATCTGACTTCCAACGACCGCAATATCCTGGTTTTTATCCTCATTCATATAATTAAGCATAACTTCCATACGTTCAGGATTATTTAAATCGTCCGAATCGAAACGTCCGATATACTCGTAACTACATGCTCTAAGTCCCTCTGCAAGTGAGATTCCTAAACCACAGTTCACTGGATTTTTCACGAAAACTATTTTAATATTCCGATTACTACATTCGGATTTAAACCACTTCACCACTTCCGTCAAGTTTAGGCCAATTGGTCCATCTAATACACACACAAACTCTTTTGGAAGAATTGTCTGAGCTAATATACTATCAAAAGCGTTTCGTAATAAATCAGGACTTTCCTTACTATAAATTGACATCAGTCCTGAATAATCTTCTACCATTAACGCGCACCATCCCCAGTAAACACAACTTTGACTGTTCCTAATAACATCTTAATATCGAACCAAACCGAAAAATGTTCAATATAGTAATTATCCAGCTTACATTTCTCGTCTGGCGTAATATCGTAGCCACCATTAATTTGTGCATACCCTGTAATACCAGGAATAATACGTAACCGTTTAGGGAAATCTGAAAATTGCCGACTAAACTCCTCTGTCAGCACTGGCCGTTCTGGTCGCGGTCCTACCAAACTCATATCACCTTTTAACACATTCCAAAATTGCGGTAGTTCGTCTACTCGAGTTTTACGCATAAACCGACCAATGGGCGTAATTCGCGGATCATTCTTTTGGGCCCAAACCGCACCCGTTCGCGCTTCAGCATCCTGATACATCGACCGTAGCTTAATTACATTAAAGCTTTTCCCCATTAGGCCAACCCGTTCTTGCTTATAAAATGCCGGTCCTTTAGAAGTCAGCTTTACAAGAATGGCAAACACCAGAACAATTGGCGAACTCAAAACCGTCCCGATTAACCCGACAGTAAGGTCAAAAATCCGTTTTACAAATAGTTTCCAACCCATAACTGGCTTTCCAATCATAGTTGGAAAACGATAATCCGTTTGTGGTTGTACATGACCAACTTTAACTGTTTCATTAATTTCGACTTGCTTCACGTTGTTGCGCCCCTTCCCAATATTTGCTCAAGCCTGCTTCTAACGACCACTTCGTCGTGTATCCCAACTTAATTAACTTACCGATATTGGCCACCGAACGTTTTACTTCCCCTTCACGCCCTGGCGCCTTTTTAATCTGTAATGACGTTCCTGCAACCTTCTCATATGTTTCAATAATGGCATTTAAGCTGGCTTCATTACCATTGGCGATATTAAAGACTTCATGCTCAGTATCACTTTTCGTTATCAACCATAATGCTTGAATAACATCTTCAACATACACAAAATCTCGCGTCTGACTCCCGTCTCCGTACAAGGTAAATGGCTTCTTGTTATTGAGACAATCGGTCAAGATCGACAGCACCCCTGAATATGGCGAACTGGGATTTTGACCAGGACCATAAACATTGAAGAAACGCACACAGACAGTTGGTAAATCATAAAGTTCACCATATGCTAGTACAAAACGTTCCGTAGCATACTTATCAATCGCATATGGTGATAATGGATCAACTCGTGAGTCTTCTTTCTTAGGTAATTCTGGCAGATTACCATAAACCGCTGCCGAAGACGTAAATAGGAACTGTTTAATTGGTAAATTAGTCTTCCGAATATATTCCAACATATTGAATACTGCAGTTTGATTCACTGAATGGGTTTCAGCTGGACGTTCAATCGAATCGGCAACACTAGCAACAGCTGCTAAAAAGTAAATATAATCAGGTTGTTCTTCCTGTAACAATTGTTGCATGAATTTTTCGTTGCGAACATCTTCGACATAAATGGTGACTTCATCCTGATGCTTAACATTATGTAGGTCCCCCATGGACAAGTTATCAACTACGACAACGTCCAATCCTTCTGCAACCAAGTGGTCCACAAGGTGGGAACCAATAAATCCCGCTCCTCCAGTTACTAATGCTTTCATTTAACTCGCTCCTTCTTCTAGAACAACCAGTGCTTTCGCTGTTTTCGTGGTATTTCAATTCCGCCAATATCAATCTGTTCACCATTCAACAAATCCCGAGCGTTGGTTGCAAAACGTTCAGGATATTTCGAATTCATTTCATTTAATACTTCGTAGGCCTTGGTCATAGCAAAGCCTCGATTTTTCAGCGTATGTGCATCTGATGCGACCACCTGCACCAAACCGCACTTAACGAATTCTTTTGCAGTTCGCTGGACTTGGTCCCCAAAAGTGCCAACTAAACTCGTGGCCGTAACCTGTGCCAAGACCCCATCCTCGGCCAACTTGTATAATCGCTGCGGTTCGGCAATAATTTGAGCATTCCGTTCAGGGTGTGCAATGACCGGGGTAATCCCCTCACAAGACAATTGAAAAATCATCTCATCCAAGTAACTTGGTACCATCTCGTGAGGAAGTTCTAACAATAAATAGTGTCTACTGGTATCCATCCCCAACAAATCATCAATATTTTCCATCAACTGACCATTCAGATGTACCTCCTGACCAGGAAAAATAGTTAATGGAATATCATTTGCATCTAGCTCTGCTTGAAATGCCTTAACCGCCGCTGCCACATCACCGGCATGATTGAGATAGTGCCGATCCATATGATGTGGTGTCGCTAAAATATAGCGAATCCCGTCAGCAACCGCCTGCCGTGCTAATTCCAATGACGCTTCTAAGGAAGGTGAACCATCATCAATGGCTGGTAAGATGTGGCAATGTAAGTCAACTAAATTATTTATCTTCATCACTGTAATACCCGTAGCCACTGTTATAGCCGTAGTATCCGTGATGAGAGCTATCACGAACATCGTTCAACACTGTACCCAAAATGTTAGCTTGTGATTTCTTTAATGAATTAACAGCATCACGAACCGCTGCTTTTTGGGCTACACCTTGGCGAACAACTAAGACCGTGCCATCAACTTTATTAGCAAGCAATTGTGAGTCAGTCACCGGCAAAATTGGTGGTGCATCAACGATCACCAAATCTAATTTACGTGTTGCCGAAGTTAAGAATTCCGTCATTTTGTTGCTTCCTAACAGTTCCGCGGGATTCGGTGGCTTAGGACCACTCGTCATCACAAATAGGTTACCAATAACGGGATGGATTGCATCATTCACATTGTCCATTTGATTAGCCAACCATGAACTTAATCCCTTATGATTTTTAAGCCCGAACGTCGTGTGAATCGTTGGTCGCCGTAAATCAGCATCGACCAATAAAACTTGCATCCCTTCCTTAGCATATTCCACCGCCAAGTTGCAACTTACCGTGGACTTACCTTCACCAATCATCGCTGAAGTCACCATCAAAGTTCGTAAATTTTTGTCAGTAGCCGCAAAATTGATATTGGTTCGAATTGTTTTAATCTGCTCAGTAATGACCGACGTGGGTTCATTAATCGTCGTGAGATTAATTGGTGCCGTGGTCGTTATATTCTGTCCTTTACGTTTAAACATCTAGCACCTCCTAAACTCGCTTCATTGTTTGCGATGTTATTTGATTATCATGTGTGGGATGAGCAACAGTCAAATTTGAAACTTGTTTTTTAATTGAGTATTGATTTTGATGATTGACTAAGCCTAAACTAGTTAACCCTAAATCATCAGTTAAGAAGTCAGCGTCGTGAACGTGGCGATCAGCGAGCATCCGAATCGCTGCATAAACAAATCCTAATAGCAAGCCGACAACTAGCCCAATCAACATATTCAGTGGCTTCTTCGGTGATACTGCACCATTTGGCGTTTCAGCTGGAGCAACAATCGTGACGTTGTTAACTTTAATAATCTTTTGTACTTTATTCTTAAAACTACGAGCAATTTGATTAGCAATCGTCGCACTAGCTTTCGCATTAGTATCAGTCACTGAGATTGAGAAAACTTGTGAGTTAGCCGTACTTGTCACACTAACCTCACTTTTTAGTGTGCTTAGTGAGCGCTCAATACCATAACGCTCACTTAATTGTTGCTGAGTTGGTTTTAAAACCACTTGTCCAGCAATTAATTCCTTGTAGGTCGTAATCATCTGAACGTCAGCCTGCTGCCCAGCATACTCAGTAGCGGCATTAGTATTTTTACGGTTAACCAAAATCTGGACACTTGATTGGTACTTAGGTGTAATTACAAAGAAGGTCAGTCCTGCGGCAACTATCAATCCCACCACCGTAAAACTGACAATTGCACGCCAGTACTCACGGACAAGCCGGATAAAAAAGTCAAAATTTACTGTTTGATCCATCATTCACTCTCCAAAATTTTAACAAGATTAAAACACGTTTTAACTAACGCTATTAAATACAATCTATCATCAAATATAACACCGAATTGGTTGATTTACAATTGAAGTCCAAGAAGCGATCTCACCTATTGACTGCAATTCAAGATTTTTCATTTACCTTTTGATAGAGGGTTCCATGATAGTCTCTATCATGTTTTTTATCGGCCAAATGGTCAATCAATTTTAAGAATATTATGGTGATCATCCAACATAACCCTTATATGGTAACTTGTAAGACGCTTTGAATCTGTTTTTGAAACATATGTGTGATGCCTCTGTGGATTCCTGTTCCTTAGCCTTTTTTACTGCTATTATGAGATTTCTCGGTCCTGGTTGGATTAAACTTGTAATTTGGTTCCTATAAGGTAGATTGCAAATTTAATCCGAATTTTTTGACAAATTGGTCAGCATGACCTGATAAGGTGTTTGCCAGTCAAGTATTTTAAGTGGTCTCTGATTAATTTCGAGTAAGGTGGTTTTCAAGCCTTGAGCATTAATGTGCTCAAAATAAGTCCCCTTAGGATAAAAATAGCGTAAGTTCCGATTAAATCGTTCATTACTGCCGCGCTCAGCTGGCGTATAAGCATGGCAGTAATAGGTCTTAATACCGTATTGTGCTTCAAGTGATACTAGACCGCTAAACTCAGTGCCACGGTCCACCGTAAAACTATGCACCGGGCCATTAAAAGTTGCTAGAAACTTATTTAGGGCTTCATTAACAGTCGCTGTCGTCCGATCTTTTAACCGGTATGCCCAAAGGAACCGTGATTTGCGATCGATTAAAGTTAATAAAACTGCCTTACTATGCCCACGGGGGCCAACAATTGTATCTAATTCAAAATCACCGATGCGATTACGTCGATTAACCACGATGGGTCGCTGTTCAATTGACCGTCCTAATGATTGATTATATTTAGAACGTTGGTCAAGGTTACGCCGTTGGCGCACGCCATGTTCAGGCAAATCATTTAAAGAAAACTCAATTTTTCCTTGATTTAACCAATTATAAATTGATTTAGTCGCTAGTTTAAATTCGTGAGCTATCATTTCTGGTGACCAACTTAGCCGTAAATGGTTTAAAATTATTTGCCTTAATTTGTCATTCAATTTAGTCTTTCGGCCACATCGTGATCGCTTGTATTCGGCATCTGTTTGTGCTAATTCAGCCTGATAAGGTTGACATCGAGATAATTCATAAGAAATTGTTGACGGTGATCGGTTCAGCCGAACGCCCATTTGGATATTGGACAGCCCTAGTTCACAAAAGGTTTCGATTTTAATTCGTTCGGAATAGGTTATACTAGACAAAAGATCAGCTCCTAAAAGATGGGTTTGTGGTAAACACCATTTTAAGGGAAGCTGATCTTTTTTGTCCGAACAGCGTCGGATTAATTTTACAATCTACCATAATGATAAGTCTGTCTGTCAAAAATTTTCTCCCGCTTATGCATTATCGTCAATCTTTTCCCAATCTAATGTCACACCAATTCCCGACTCTTCTCCAGTGCCACTTCGATCGTCTTGTTCATATCATAATACTTGTCATCCGCCGAAGATTACATTCGGTTCCTGATCGGCCAGCTATTTCTTATTCTACTTCTGAAACATACACTGTTTCTTGCTTTTCCATCTGAATATTTGGAACAATGTCATGATAGATCAACTGTCGGAATGCCAACATCATCATATTGTAATCAATGTTCATCCAAAGTCGTTCGCTGATTCCGTATGCAAAGAGAAAGAAAACAGCAATAGCCATAGGGATATTATCATATTGGTACAGATCCCTTATCAGTAGCATATAAGCAACTGTAACTGCGATAAAAACAAGGATACCTGAGCATATTGCCAAATAGGCATATAAGTTGTCACATGTCCGGTTTCCAAAAGAAATACTGTGTCCCAGAATAGTGGGGCCAAGAAGTTGATTGTAATAAACAACATTAGTAATTCTGCCTGAAAAAGCCGAATCCAGTGCCTTCATTGTCTGGGAACCCGATTCCATCATATGCGCCGATACTGCGGTCAGCACAGCACATATAACATAGTTCAGCTGCATAAAAATCTGCCATCCCTTTTTCTTGAATGCATTCGGCCACTTGGCATAAAATGCAGTAAAAATAAGCAGCGCGATTGAATAGACTTCTGATGTGCGGCTTCCAGCAATTCGATCTTCAAAAACAAGAATTGCAATAAGCGCAGCATAAAGCCAGAAATGAAACTTCATGCGTGCAAGATATAAACATTCCAAAATAAGAATGAATACAAGCAGTCCAAAATGATTAGGATTCTGGAATCCCATGCTGTGGCGCATGATCGTCCCAAATGCCGATGCTGTATCAGGGGCAATTCCCGCTCGCCACAAGAAATACATCAAAACAATGGTCAACAACCGCAGAAAGACATCGTATTTTATGCATTTATTAAAATCAATATTCTTTGACACCGTAATCATAAGGATCAGCTTAAAATAGCCATAGTCCCCGACCCGGTATCCAATAAAGAGTGACCACAAAATAAGAATAAAGAAAATGATTCCTTCTTTTGCATAGTAATCATGAAGCCGTGTAAAAAATAGAATCAGCAAAATTGCGATTCCAAAGTAAGTAATATTCTTCAGATAGCCGCCGATTCCTGCAATATGCCCAAACATAGCAAATGCATAAAACGTCGTATATGCAAGCAAAAAAAAGAATGTAGTCAGCTTGTTGCGGTCAACCAATAACATAATAAAACAAACATCTCCTGTTCAATATTTAGGCCTTCTGTTTTTCTGTGCTCTGTCCTTTTCCAAGAAAATCGTTCCAAATGAACTTCCTGTTCAAAACAGCAAAGACAGCAATTGCCACTACCATTTTGACCGCGAAGCTGATAACCGTTTCATGGAAGAGACGCGAAATAATCATGCATGCAGCAAACATTACTGCCGATTTCCATAAGCTATTTAAGAAAAGCCGAACATATACACCAATTTCCAGTTCTTTTCTTGACTTAATCGTCTGCCACAGCATTACGCTGACCTCAGCAAGCACTGTTCCTATGCAAGCACCATATGCGCCATACCCTGGAATAAAAATGCTATTGAAGATCAGGTTAATCACTGCGCCAAATATTGTCGATTCTACATAGACCCGATCTCTCCTTGTAGGAATCAAAAACTGAGTCCGCACAACATTTGCCCAAGCGGTAAATGGCAGGTAGATGGCCAGAAATCTCATTATTCCGGCACTCTTTGTAAACTCCGGCCCAAACATTGTCAACGATATTTCATCAGCAACCGCCCAGATACCAAAAGTCATTGTGGTTGCCATCACCATAGCCAGCTTCATAGATGCCCTGAGAATCGGCTTATATTCGGATTTCTTGTTATTTAAAACATACGACATACGGGGAAGCATGACTGTTCCCAGCGCTGTAATAACAGAAATCGGGATACTAATGATTTTCTGTGCATTTTCAAAATTTCCAAGCTCAACTGTTGACGACAGTCCTCCGATCATTATCTTATCCATAATGGCATAGATTCCATACGCCAAGACCGGAATAAGAAGAACGAGAACCTGTTTAAAATGGCTAAAGATCTCACTCCATTTGACCCGTACAATGTGAACGTACCGATGTAAAATAAAGATAAGATAAAGCTGGCTGATCAGTGTTGCACTCCCCATGATGGCCGTGTAGACCCACAGATCGTTTCTGTTCCTAACGCAAAGGAATATAAACACTAACGAAATCACCTTAATCAGGACATTTCTTGATATCGTCAGCTTAAATTTCTCCAAGCCAAAATAAAACCAATTCACATCAAAGCATGTCGAAATAAGGAAAATAAACTGAATTGCCGCGATCTCCCGGTATCTCCTGCAAATAAAGATCACATAGAATATATAAACCGCAAGCGTAACTGTGCTCGTCACCAATTGCAAACCATACATACTGGAAAATTTTCGGTTCATCTGAGTCTGGTCATCCCGGATTCTGGCGATTTCCCGATTTCCGTAGTTGTTCATACCAAGCATTGCAGCTAGCATAAAGAAGTTGACAATCGAATATGTGTAGGAATAAATTCCTATATTGTTAACGCCCAGCACTCTCGAAATATAGGGCGTTGTAATCAAAGGAAAGATGTATATCAAAAGCTGATATACAACATTCATTATAAAGTTCTTATTATCACTATTCATTCGTCGTGTCCAGACTGTCCTTTAAATATTGAATTGCCTTATTTCGTAGAATGGGAAGTTCCTCCTCGTAATAGGAGTAATCCACCATTTTCATATAGTTAAAATACTCTCTATATTCAATCGGAATTAACCGTTCTTCTATCCCTAACTCCTTAATTAAAGTTTTTACTCTATCATCATCACCAAACATTCCACCATTCTTGATCACCCACACCGGCTTTCTAAAAATAGTAGGGAAAACAGTTCCATGGAACGATGTTGTCATGATCAAAGTTGCATTCTTAATAAGTGTCAGGTACGATCGAGGGTTCTCGATTTCCGGAAGTTTAAAGCCGGTTCTTTGCATTCCCTTCACATAAAATGTTTTTGTATTAAATGCAATCACCGGAAGATGATACTTATTCGATACGCACTGCACCAAATGGACAATATCTTTCTGGTAAGACGGCGAATAGAAAAAAATATACTTATCCGGTAAGTTCAAATTTTGATCAGCAATCTGTTCATATGCGTCGGCATCTAAAAGTAATGTCGGATCAAGTAATACAGGAACATCTTTTTCGACCAAATCCTGAAGCCACTTTTTTCCATTTTCCTCACGAATAGAGAGCGCATCAAAATCAGAAAGATATGTCTTGTACTTTTCCGGATCATCAGCATATTTCATGACATTCTTTGCACCGAAAGATGGAGCATAAGCAATTTTACGTGCATTCCTCACCCATGGTAAATAGTATGCGTCATCACCATCTTCAATTGTAATATTCCAAACCTGATCGCTCCCCGTGACTACCACAAAGTATCTGGTGTCCGTCAACTCTTCCATTCGTGAATAAGATTCTGGAGAAAGATGAAATTCGGCGTTCTTGAATTCTTCGAAACTCTCAAAATTTTTTCTTATTCTATCCTTGTATGGAAAGAGAATGATATTCTTGAGAATATTTTTTACAGAATTATTGGGCTGTGTCACACTGTATAGTTGCTTCTGACCAGCATTTGAGAAATCGATGATTTCCGCTTCATAACCTAATCGCTCAATTACCCTTTGCAAAGCAAACGCCTGCAACATTGAACCGCAATTATATGAATGATGAAATGTAATAATTCCTACACGCTTATCTGTCATAACCAATTACCTTCCCGTTTATTCTATCCACGCTCTTTCTTCCCGTTTTCTTTACATTTCTATAAAATAATATTCATTCTTTCCTGACCGGAATCTGTTTCGAATATTTCTGACTGAATTCAAGCAATCTGTAAAAATCAAAGCCTGACTATCTTTCCGTTGCTCTATTAACTTGTAACTGATCTGCACAACCTTCTCAGGATGAACTGTCGTTGGAAAGCGCAGAAAATACTGATTCATGGACTTTGAATGCATTTTTTTCATTTCCTGCGTTTTCTCTTTCCTATTTCTGATTCTGCTTATGAGGAACAGATACAGATAGACACTGTAGGAGAACGAAAAGTTGATAGCATAGTCTATTTCGTTCTTTGCGAACTGTCCAGATTCTGACATCAGCTTCTCTTCCCTCTGCAAAAACAAAAGATTTGACTTGTAAAACCTCGGATTAAATGTCTTTGTCGAAGAACTATTGTGAATCCTGTACTTATATAAGGATCGCGTTACAAATTCGAAACTTCTACACTTAATGACAGCCTCAAGGTTAAATAAGGCATCTTCCCCATTGATCAGATTACTATCAAATGCAATACGATTGATGTTCAAAAAGTTTCTATTAAAAATTTTTGAACATGGCGACGCCATGGTCGTCAGGGCATTCTCTTTTCTGATCCCAAAGATGCCGTCTACAATAGCTTTTATATTTTTGTCTTTTTTATCAAGCTTGCCAGAAAAATAAACAATATCAAAACTCCTGCCGATATTGGAAAAGACTGCTTCTTGCCACCCTTGCAGTAGTACATCATCCGCGTCAACAAACATTACATATTGCCCTGTTGACTCAGCTATACCTCTGTTTCTTGTATACGACGCACCATGATTATCGTGGTGGAGAACCCGTATATTCGCCCGCTCATATCTCCTGCACTTTTCAAGAGACGAATCTTTCGAACCATCATCCAAAAGGAGGACTTCTGTTTCAGCATTAAGTTCTGAAATAATTGAGTTCAGACAATCATCAATATATTGCTCAGCATTATAAACAGGAATGATAATAGATAGCTTGTACATCATTATACCTTTCTTCTGTGATAAGCCCTAACAGGCGCCGCAAAATACATGGACAAGAAGAATTTGATTTTCTCCTTGCCAGAGAAGTTCTTCATTTGCGGCGACATGCGCTTTAACTCTCTGTTAACTTTTCGTTCCAGTTCCGGATGCTCTTTTTTTAACAGATGTGCCCGGTATCTGGCCTCCGTTAATGTCATCAGATATGCATTCGCAGCTGTGTTATATGATGGAGTATCTTTCAATTCTTCCATAATTACCCTGTATGTTTTCAGCACACTAAACCATTTCAGATTCTTCAGGTTATAAGTTGCGCTGTTGCTCACTTGACGATAAAAATATTGTTTTCCCGAGTAAAAAACCGCTGTATCACAATACTTCATATACTCGACATTAAAGAGAAGATCTTCGCAAATCGCTGCCTTCTCATTCATTCGCAGCGAGTGCTGCTTAATGAGGTTAGCGAGGTAGATTTTTCCCCAAAAAAAGCCTTCATATTTCCCCCATAGCTGCGCTGTTGCCTGATCACCCTTGAATACTTCTGTTACTCCCTTGGAGAAGTCTGTCGGGTTGTAATCTTTTTCTTTTACAACTCCTGTGGCCGCCATCTCCGCATGATATTTTTCTATCATTTGGACTAATATTTCTATATAGCCCGGAGCGATGATATCATCAGAATCCACTGGTGCAATGTAAGTCCCAGTACTATGCTCTATTGCGTAATTCCGCGAGTATGAAACGCCATGATTTTCATTATGGAAAAACTGTATACGTGAATCTTTCGATGCATATTTCTCTATGATTTTTCCGGTAGAGTCGGTTGATCCATCATTTACAATCAATATTTCAATGTTTTTATATGTCTGTGTCTGTTCACAGACACTATCGAGGCACTGCTCTAGGTATTTTTCAGCATTATAAGCCGGAATTATTATACTAACTTTTTCCATATGCTTAATCCCCGGCTTTCAAAAATTTGTTATATTCTTTGTCATATTTTACTGTCATGGCCTTATCAGACAATTTTTTCAGTTGAAAATCTTTTATTGCTTCTTTATCGACTCTGTTAAAATTTTTTCGCAGTTCTCCCATTGCTGTGTTAAAACTCCGGTCATCATTTTGAATAGAGAAGTTCTCGCCAAGATATAAATCTTCCCCCATTCCGACCACTTCTCGATGTGATGGAATATCTGATAGGAACAGACCTAAGCCACACGACAGTGCTTCCAGCACAGAAATGGAAAATCCTTCTGATCTTGAAGCTGATGCATAAATATTGCTTATGTTGTAATAAGCCGCTGGATCGTCCTGAAAACCCAACAGCTTTACGTGGTCATCCACCATTTGCTCACAGGCTTCTCTTTCTGGTCCATCTCCAAGCAGTAATAAGTATTCATCCTTATTGTGATATTGTACAAAATTTTGTGTCAAAAATTGTACATTTTTCCTGAAAGACAACCCACCCGAAAAAACGAACACAACCGCATCTTCTGGAATATCTAGTTCTTTCCTCGTAACAGTGTGCTTTGCAATCTTTGGTTTGATACCGTTGCGGATAAATATTACATTTTTCAGATACTTCCGCATCACCTGATAGACCGACTTAGAGCATCCTACGCGGCAGTCCATTTTCTTAAGAGCATCAATGTGCATCTTTATAAAGATCTTCGCCTTCACTTTTCCATACGTCTGCACATAGTCCTCAAACATATTGTTGTGAAGGGTGGTAACCTTCCTCACAGATGTTTTAACCCTTGAAGAAAGAATGTCTGGAATGATTCCATGGGAATGAATGATGTCAAACCCTTCTCTTTTTACAAGCTCTTGGAATTCCCTGCCCTGTCCTAGTAGGCACTTTGTCCGACTAAGAGTTTTACAAGTGAATATCTGGACACCATTGTTTCTAAGATCAGCAACGATGCGTTCGTCATTACCTTTGAAAAGTGTGATCAAAGAAACGCTGTACTGCTCTTTATCCAGATTCCGTATGATATCCAAGATCACATTGCTTGGACCATTATTCGTTATGTAGTTGGTTACAAATGCGATCTTGATCATTCTTTTCTAAGCCCCTTGTAAATCATTTTCCTTATTCCGTTTGGCATGACACATACCGCTGCATGCGGAACTGCTCCTGTCAGAAAATCTATTTCTGATGTCCACCCTATACTTCTTAGCCATTTATGGAACTTCATCATTGTCTTTGCGTAATCTCTGCTACCACGCCGAAGATACATATCAGCTGGTGTCCGGACATCAACAAGCACATCAGGGATGTTTTGTGCTTTATATTCTTTTCTCAGCATTCGAACCCACAGGTAGTAGTCCTCAAACAAATGAAATGTTTCTCTATATCCTCCGGCCGATTCCACTGCATTCTTCTTGAACATCACCGCCATATGGTTCATCGGGTTCCTCTTCTTGGAGAATTTAATGATTTCCTCATTTGTGGTCGGTAAATGACGCTCACCAAAAGGCACCTTCGGATCTGTTTCAAATTCGCTGATCGTTCCACTGGTGAAGTCGATCGCTGGATTCTGTTCAAATACACGCAGTTGCTTCTCACAACGATCTGGTCTGCTAATATCGTCGCTATCCATTCTGGCGACCAGCTCATTTCGACAAATCTTCAAGCCTTCGTTTAGAGCATTACCTAGGCCGCCGTTTTTCTCCAATCTGTGAATATGCAACGCAGATTCAAACTTTTCTTGTTCTTCCCGTAGCACCGCATCAAGTTCGGAAGTTAATGGACCATCACACACAACCACAAAATCGTTTGTTGGAGCAGTCTGGATCCGAATACTTTCCATACTTGTGCGAAGGAATTCCGGGGATTCCTTGTAATACACTGACATAAGAACTGAATACGAAGTGGCCATCATGCCACCTCCAGTAATGCAGTGCTGTAGTTGTCAAAGGAAATGATGTAAGGTTTAAGATCATAGCCCCCATGAATTTGGGCATAGCCCGTTAATCCAGGGATTATTCGTAATCTTTGTGGAAATTCTGACCACTTTTCCGAAAACTTCTGTGTTAAAGTAAAACGCTCAGGGCGTGGCCCAACCAGACTCATATCACCCTTAATGATGCTCCAAAATTGCGGCAATTCATCAATTCGGGTTTTTCGAATAAAGCGACCCACCGCAGTCACACGGGGGTCGTTTTTCTTTGCCCAAACCGCGTCAGTCTTCTTTTCCGCATCATTGCGCATTGACCGCAACTTTACAATCGTAATCGGTTGCCCCATGTAGCCAACTCGTTGTTGTTTAAAAAAGACCGGCCCTTTAGAAGTTAATTTGATTAAAATGGCAAAAACGAAAATAATCGGCAAACTAATGACCCCAAAGATTGTTCCAGAAATGATATCGCAGATCCGTTTCCCGGTCAGCTGCGCTTTGGGAATTGGTTCACCAATCTCATCGACAAACGAATAATCTTGGCTGATATAACTACTCTTGTCTACCGAAACTCGCAAGGTAATCCTCCCCAACTAATGCTTAGAATAGTACTTCCAATAATTCATTAAACCATCGTGCAATGACCATTTTGGTTCAAAGCCAATACTCTTGAGCTTAGAGACGTCGGCCTTGGACTTTTGGATGTCACCCTTTCGTGCTTCCCTTTGGACAATATCGAGCTTCATTCCGGCAATGTCTTCATATGTATGAATGACGTCAATTAATGCCTGTTCATTCCCGTTGGCGATGTTATAAACAGTTGGTTCGTTAGTTTCGGTGGCGATCTTAATCAGCGCATCAACCACGTCTTCAACGTAAACAAAGTCATGGGTTTGCCGCCCATCACCATAAAGCGTAAATGGTTGCTTGTTTTTCAGGCACTTAGTAACGATTGACAAGACACCCGAATACTCTGAATTGGGATTTTGCCGCGGCCCGTAAACGTTAAAGAATCTTACAGCCACAGTTGGAACACCATACAAGTGTCCATAATCAACGGTGTAACGTTCTGCTGCATACTTGTCGATCGCATAGGGAGTTAGCGGATCAACGTGTGAGTCTTCAGTATTAGGGAAGTCTGCCGCATTACCATAAACAGCGGCTGAAGAACTAAAAAGCAGCTTCTTGATTGGTAAGTGGTGTGTACGAATGAATTCCAGCGTGTTGACTACTGATTCCTGGTTAACTTGGTGGGTATACCACGGCCGTGCAACTGAGTCGGCGACGCTCGAAACCGCCGCCAGGTAGTAAATGTAATCAAACTTCCCCTAGTTTAGCAGATTATGCATGAAGTTTTCGTCACAAACCGTGTGTTCATAAAAAGTGACTTGGTCCTTAATATCGGCAATGTTTTCCAACTTTCCCATTGACAGGTCGTCAACGATTACCACCTGGTCGCCATTAGCCACCAACTTGTGAGCCAAAAACGAGCCAATAAAACCAGCTCCACCTGTCACTAACACTTTCGCCATTTTTCAAATCCCCCTAGAATAACCAAAAATGCTTTTTTCTTATCTTCATATCGTATTATATCACATTATATCACATTATCAGAGGATGACGCAAATACTGATGGATACTGGATTGGTGTAATTAGCGATCGCTGCAATCGACCGATAAAACCATTAATGTGCAAATATTAACTATTAATTGCATCTCATATGGAATGTTGTGGTGACACCATTAAAGACCTTTATGGGTTTTTCTGTCCACTAATATGTTCAACTTAAATTTTACAATCTACCATTTACTAAGGTAATTATTTCTAATTTTCTAAACTGGACATCAAGTGTCGACATTCTTCGAAGAGAATACTAACTACTAAGTAAAACTGCCTGTTTTAAGGACGACGTCAAGCGTCTAAACTTTTTACGGCATATAGTTTCACCACTATTTAAAGTTTAGAACAAAACTAATATAGTGGATCAACTATCCCGTCGGATAATCGATTCACTATAAAGCTTAGAATGTTTTAAGGGTGGTGGCTGTCTTTTCCCTTGTGAGGTGAGGCCCATGGGAACATGGAATAATCTTCAGGAAGGTTTCACAGTCAATGAGCGTCTTCCAGACACTCTCGTTGATGTTGCTGTTTGGCACGTTTTTAATCGCGCTCCTCAGCTATATCGACAAGCACCACAAATAAAAAAGCCGCCCTGTGTAACTTTGGTAGAGGTCACAGGACGAGCTAAAATCGTTTATTAAATTTCTGCCACCGCCTTTGAAGCGGCTTGCGTGGGAAGTCCTGTTTTCGGCGGGGCTTCCTTTTTCTGTCTTCATTATAGCATGTCCTTTAAAAACTGGCTAACGTTTCAGACTTTGATCGTATTCAGGATCAGGTTGTTTGATTCCCGGATTCTTTTCAGCAAATGCTTGCAGCTGCTTTTGAGTTTGATCACTAATTTCTTGGTGCACATCGTTTAACTGATTTTTTAATTCTGATTTTTGTTGTGGACTAGTTGCTTGCCTAATTTGTTGTTGCAAGCTTTGATAGGACTGATTAAGATCCTGAGCTGATAGCTTTTTTAAATCATGCTCAGGTTCTTTTTGTGTTTCTTGTAAGCCTAATTGTTTGGTTAACCCGTCACTAAGCTCAATCACTTTGTTGCTAACTTGCTGGATTTCACTTAAAGCACTATGGATCACGGCTTTATCTTTGGCCCAGGTAGCTACATACCCGAGGGAGTAATTGCCTGTATCAACCCCAATGTTTTGCATGGCGACATATGCAACCGCTTCGGCTTGGGTTTCCTGATAGGCTCGTGGGCGATCTTTAAAGGCTGATTTTAACCCATGTAACTGACTATGCGCATATTCGTGATATAACGTCTTTAGTTTCAAAGCATTGTCGGGCTCATCGCCACCAATGACGATTTCATTAGTGCTGGGTTGAAAATACCCCTTAGCCCCATTTAGCGTCGCTAAAGGAACTTCACTGACTTTAAGGTCGGGTTGCTGGTTTAAATAATCTTTGAACGCGTTATATAAGCTTGTCACATTCTGATGATCAGCCAAATTTTCTTTGACAAAGTCTTTAGCGCTTAGGACAGGGTCACCACTAGTTTGTGCCACGTCGAAGATGGGTAGGTAACGATAACCAACAATGGCCCGTTCGTCGGTAGTATCAAGTCGCTTTTGCTCAGCAGGTGTTAATTTCTTAATAATCGGTGCCGCAATTCGAATGGACTTAGCGCCCTTATTAACGGTGCGGTTAAAATCTGTTTGCCATTGCTTAAATCCCGCGACCTGGGTCGCTTGCGGATTTTGCGCATAAATCAAATCAATGTTTCTGGCGCTATAATGATGGAATTTAGCCAAGGTATTGAGGTACTTTTTAAATTGGCCACTATCAGTTAATTTTAGGATTTGTTGTTCAGCCTGGGCAACCAATTGTGCTTTCCAGGCTTTAACGTCTGCTTTACTCGGCATTGTCTACCCCTCCTCATCTTCAAAAATATCATTCAATGTCGGCAATGATCTTATTTGAATCGAGGTCGTGCCATAAAGGGCAACGTAACCGTCAGATAATTTTTGCCAAGCTACTTGATAATAAGCGCCGTTACCAGTGATTTCCTTTAAATACTTGTAGGGTTCTTTAGCCTGCAGAACCGGTAATTCACTCCCAATGACTGCTAATTCGTTATCCATATTTATGATCTCCTTTGTTTTGCTAATCTTACCCGTTATTTAGGTTTACTTTTGGGGTTGTAAAAGTGAACCTAAATGACGGGTTCACCAACCGGAACGTAGTGCAGGGCGGTAGGCAGGTTCTAATCAAAATCAAAACTTAATTTATGGCCGTCAAGCTTTAACTTGGCGTCAAACGACTTTCCCTTTTTGCTCTTGAAACCCTTTAGTTTGCTGGTTTCACCCTTGGTGACTAAGGCTTTGATCGCAGTTTTACCAAGGGTTTTGCTGCTCCATTTCTTGGGTAAGGTAAAGTCTTCGCCTTGCTTAGGCTTCACAATGTAAAACTTCTGTTTATTTAAAACGGTCGCTTGCGGCGTTTCTAAGAATACTTCGGCGGCTTTTTGCGTTTGCTGTTGGTGATCGATTTGTTGCTTAATGGCTGAACTGCCAGTCAATTGCTCGGGGACATCAGCAATTAACTTGGCCACAAACTTCTTAATCTGGCTCAAAAAATTATCCTGAGTGCGTTCTTCGGTACTGATTTGCTGTAACGCTTGCTCCCATTTGGCTGTCATCTCTGGGCTAGTTAACAAGGGTTCGAGTTCAACCGCTTTACATAAAGTAATTCCGGCTTCACTGACGTGTAGCTTGTTCTTTTCAGTGACGAGATAGCCGCGTTTCTTTAACACTTCCAGCACATTGGCCCGGGTTGCACTTGTCCCAATGCCTTGCACATCTTTAAGAATCGCTTGGGCTTCTTCATCATCAAGCGTTTTGCCGGCGGTCTTCATTGCCGTAATCAGGGTACCTTCGGTAAAGGGGACCGGTGGTGTCGTTTCTTTTTGCAGTGTTTGCAGATTTGCTTGAACTTGGTCGCCTTGGTGAACGATCGGTAGGGTGGCTGCCTCTTGCTGGTCGGCTTTGTGATCATCAAATAAAACTTGCCAACCTTGCTTAGTTGGGACCTTACCCGTTGCTTTAAAATTGGCGTCGCCAACTTGGGTGATAATGGTGGTTTCCTCGTACTCATACGGATCAGCAAACATCGCTAACGTCGTTCTTAAAACTAAATCATAAACCTGTTGCTGTAATTTAGGTAAGCTGGCTAGTTTCTCTTTCGTCGGCACGACTTTAGTCATGATAATGGCGTAGTGTTCTTCAACCTTTTTTCCATTAACATAGCGCTTATTTGGAGTGGTATTGGTTAAAGCGACTTGTTTAGAGACTAACCCCAGATACTTCGTCAGATTAGCCACTAAATACTCAAATTCTTCATCAGTGATATAAGCACAATCGGTGCGGGGATAACTGAGTAGTTTGTCTTCGTATAAGCTTTGAATAGCCGCTAAGGTTTGGCTGGCGCTGGCGTGATAACGTTTATTCATGGCACTTTGCAGACTGGATAGTGAGAATAGTTGGGGACTAGCACGCTTTTTGCCTTGTTTTTGGACGTCCTTGATTAAACCGTCCTGCGAGCCTTTATGAACGTGTTTAGCTCGCATGAATGTCATTAGCCCTGCTTCGTCTTTAAATCGCTGATAGGGGTCTAATTTTGCGACGAATTTTTGCTGATTGGCTAAAATTTCCGCATTTAGTTCAAAATAGGGTTCCGGCTTAAAGTTTTTGATTGCCTGGTCTCTTTGATAGACCATATATAAGGTTGGCGTCTGTACTCGACCAATCGAATACACCCCGCGTACCCCGTTTTGTCTTAATAACAAAGTATATAAAGGGCTGCCATTCATTCCAATTAACCAATCGCTAATTTGACGGGTTTGGGCTTCTTTATACGCCAAATAGTCTTGGTGCCAATCACCAAGATTTTTGAATCCGGTAATAATGGCGTCTTTTTCCAAACTATTCAACCATAGCCGCTTAATGGTCTTCTTTTTAACGTCAATCTGGGCTTGGCTCATGATTGACCACGCAATATTAGAGCCTTCCCGACCGCTATCGGTGGCAACAATAATGGTATCGGCCTTCGTTAACAGGTCTTTGACGACCTTGAATTGATTTTTTTTACTAGCTGACACCACAAACTTGTATTTATCGGGAAAAATCGGTAAATTAGATAAGGCCCATTGCTGATATTTCTGATCATATTTATCCGGTGTGGCTAGTTCAACTAAATGTCCGAGACCATACGTGACAAGCGTATTTTCGGGCAAAACAGGGTCGCTAACCGTATAGTAACCCTGTTTTTTTGTGCTCTTTTGGAAGGCTTGGACGTATGAACGGGCTTGACTGGGTTTTTCAGCTAAGATAACAGTGGTCATATTCGTTCACTCCTTGTGATTCAGCTTCTGTTCTAATTCTTTTTTCCCTTGTTCAGCTGCTTTTAACCAAGTTTCACGATGCAATTTTTGTTGCTGGTCTATCGATTGTTGTTTCAAATATCGTTGATACCGGTTGATGGCTTTGAAATCTGCATAGGCTGACCAACGGAATAATAAACCACCCAGCAGTAAAATTAAGGCCATTAATGCTGTTCCTAAAAAATCGGTATGATTTGACGTGAAAAGCTCTTGGTATAAATCCATTAACATGAGGTAAATTCCCATTATATAGAAGACCATGCTAACTAAGGTATCAAAATAGTAAGACAACTTAGTCCGCCGTGAAGGTGTTGTAAAAGGGTCGGTTCGCATATCTTTTTTGGCTTTTTCCAATAACCATTGTGCGATTTTCTTCATAACTTATTTCTCCCCCTAATGGCTACGGAAATAATTTTGAAACATTCTCATAGCCCCCATACCAGCACTCTTAGTCACACCGGTTGAAGCCCAGAAATCTTTAACGGCGTCAGGTGTTTTGACAACCAGAAAGCCAAAACCAATTGAAGCAATAAACGCAATAAACCCGTATTTAGCCATATTAGTAAAACACCATACTGATAATGACATACAAAGCACTTGGCTAATAATGGAGGAATTGTAATAAATATACTTCTTCCACCACGTACCACTGTAATCAAAGCTTTCAGTCGCCATGCTCATTGCAGCTAAAGGAATTGTCAGGTTATACCAAGCCATATCAGCCACAAACACACACATTTTAATAAAGAACACGACGGTTACGACAGTGAAGATGAGCAGAAACAAAATCTGTAAGGGTAGCGAAATGCCAACATCTTTTAACCCAGGAACTTTATTCATACCGGTAATTGATTTAGCAGTAAATTTCTGATCAGAACTAAACATATACTTTAACAGGGGTAAGGTAATTGAGCCTTGAATAAAGCCCTGTAAGAACACAAAAACTGGGATCACGGCCGCTGATTTAATCCCGTCCATGATGATATTAGCCCAAGTAACATCTGTACTTTCGTCTGCCTCTTTTAGAATTGTCATCACAATACGCCCAAGGACGACCACGACTACTAACGATGTCGCAAAAGACAGGAAGATGGCATACCATGTTTTAACAATGGGCAAGCTTTGATTGGCTTGGTCAATAATGGCCTTGCAGATGTTGAATAAACCATCTAACAAACCAGACAGTAGCCATTCAAAGAAGTGTGAAATAGCTGATTGAATGATATTTGTCATTTTAAATTCCTCCTTTGTCTATTTGGAAATGAGTGAGACCGTACCAGTATCACTTTTAGCCAGTGTGTTAATTGGTGTTAGTTTATATTTGTCTGACTGCTTTTTAATCTTAAATAGACGTGTTTCTGTGCTACCTGAAACACTATTTTTACCAATGAACTTAATTTGTTCATTGCCCTTGTTTTCAATCAACTTGTAAGTATAAACTTCGCTAAAGCCCGCTTGGGTAAGTGTTAAGTTGCTTTTTGAAAACTTTGCAGTAGCGGCCATACCATTATCTTTGCTAGAAGCAAATGTCCACTGATGGCTTTGCAAATCTTGTGCTGTAGACTTTCCGCAGGCGGTTAGACCGACAGCAATCAGCAACACTGTCATCACAGCGATTATATATTTCCAATATTTTTTCATTAATATGTCCTCCATTATCCAAGCATTTTCTTATGTCTAGACTCTAATTCTTGATCGATATTATCCTGCAATTTGTCTTCTTCGTCATCGGTTGTTTGATCGTCTTTTTTGGCTTGGTGCTGTGCTTTAACTGTCTGATTCCACTTATCTACCTTATTCTTAAAGTGGGTTTCCTGGCTGGCTTCTGGTTGGCCTTGATAATCGTTTTGTGACAAGTTAACCAAATGATCGGCTCCTGGAAATAGTTTAAATTGGAACGCTTTTGTAGCTTTGACTGGTCGGGCATTACTAAAGATTAATAAGCTCTGATCTTCGGGCATACGCATAATTTCATCAGGTGTCATCAGCGAACGGCTCGTATAGCTATAACTATCGCTCTTGCTATGGCTCTCTTCCTTGCTGTGACTGGTACTTTCACTACCCGTTTCAACTTTAACGGTTGATTTACCTAACAGATCACTAAAGTATTTAGCGGTCACGTCATTAGCGGCATTCAAGCAAATTTTAACGGCATGATTACCTAAGATACTCTCGGCCTTATCCTTGCCATACAAGGCTTGTAGCTGGGTTAAGGTTTGACAAATGGTCGTCACGCCAATGCCGTACCCCCGGCACGTTGCTAGGAACTCCTCATACTTGGGAAACTTCCCTAAATTGACAAATTCATCAAGGATAAAGTCGACTTGGTGAGGCAATTTAGCGTGATGATCGGCGGCTAGTTTGTATAATTCATCAAACAATTGTGAGAAAAACAGATTGATGAAGCTTTCATAGGTATTATCCATGACCGGAATAATCACATACAGTACTACTTTGGCTTTGCCAATCTCTTTTAAATCAAAGTCTGAAAAGCTGGTAAAATTGGCCACTTCTTTGTCAACAAACTTCGAAATGGTCGCCAACAGGCTTTCAATAATGCTGGCTTTCATTTCTCCTTTAGCCTTTTTGAAACCTAACTCATAAGCGCGTCTCGCTGGATCAGTCATAGTTAGATCAAGAAACAAGGTATCTAGCGGACTATCCGCACCCTTTTCCTCGGCTTCAACGTCATTTTCTTGTAAGACCTGCGTTACGCCCGCCAAATTTCGTTGTTCTGGTGACCGGTGGTTCATGACAAACAGGATTAAAGCCTTCAAAAGCTGTCTTTGGGTACTGAACCACACGTCTTTTTTACCTTCGGCATTTTCACTTTGCACGATCTTTGTTGCCACGGTTTCGGCTTGAATATCCCGTTGAATATAATCAAAAGGATTGTAGCGATCACTATGCGCCATGTTGGCAAAGTTGACGACATGTACTTGATAACCCTGGGCTAGTTTGATACCGGCCGTCTTTTCGTATAATTCACCTTTCGGATCGGTCACGACAATGCTGTTCTCCGTTTCGTTAAACAGGTTGGTAATGACGACTGATTGGGTCTTATATGATCCAGGTCCCCCAACCACAAAGATATTCCGATTGGGTTTGGTGCTGTTATTCTGGTAAACAATCCGTTTATCCACGATCCCTAAAATCGTCCCATTCATGTTAATCTCCCCCTTTCGCTGACTTTTCTCGATCCACTAATGATTTGAGAATTTCTGCCTTGGTACTCTTGTTAAATGCTGTGGTGAGGTCTTTGGCATTGATACTAAAGTAATGGTCACTCAATTCTTTTAAATTCCCCCAGGTCGCACTCCCGTGGGTTTCAGTGTCCGCAGTTTCCCACGCTTTGTGCTTGCTATTGCGTTTCAAAGCAAAATAAATGGTGTATAGGACCACAGCGATACTGACGATAATTAATACCGGGTTCTTTTGACCCAAATACAAGTTGTAATAGTGCCAGGGGTGCAAGGCTAATTGTTTTAATACGGTTGGCATATGATCCGCAAAAGTTAGCTTATAGTGCGATAAGGCCATGACTGATCCAGCTAAAATCTCCGCTAAATACAAGCCAATGATTAGCGTTAGTAGATATGGCCAGCTGACTTTAACGCTGTTTAATAATTTGTCTTTCATCTAATCACCTACTATCTGTTTAATCCTTTGTTGGTTGGTACCGGAGTATCGTTGCTTGCCATGGATCAAGGTTGGTACTGACGTTAATTGATATTTTTGAATGTAATGCCGATTCTGCGGTTGGTTCATGTTAATCAAGACGATGTTGTGATTAATTGCGTTGTGCCAATAAATCTGATGAAAAATAGCTTGGCAATCCGGGCAATCATCGCGATAGAAGAACAACACTTTTTTAGGGTGCTTAGCTAAAGTCACAACTGATCGCTGCTTTTCTACGTGATTGACATATTGATGACCAGCAAACCCGCTAACGGCTAAAACCACCACGATTACCGCTAGGGCTTTACCAACGCGTTTAATTAAGGTCACTCGCTTTAAAACTGCTGCCTAAATTTTGTACCGCGGTGATTCGATCCGTGGTGGTATCGAAAGTCACTTGATAAAGCACCGTCGCCTTTTGCCAGTCGTTGTTGCCACTCTTACTTTCATAACTGACGACGGCCAAGCCCTTCATGTTTTTCCCCTGCTTGCTTTGCGTATACAGGTTCAGTTGATTTAACTTGGCTGAAACACTATTACTATCACCATACGTGCCTTTGTTTGAAAAGTATTGCTGATATAGCTTGTCGGAAATCAAGTCTTTCACGCCATCTTTACGCTGGCCGTAGGTCTTGGGCTTAAAGTTGTTCATGACCTTAAAGAACTTGGTGACTACCGTATTAAAGCTAAGTTCAGCCTGACTTTTGTCTTTATTATTTTGGTAGGTCTTATAACTGTCAATTTGGGTGCTCAATAACTGCTTTTGTTGGTTGGCTTTAGTCAATTGCTGGTTAACTTGGCGCTTCTGTTTTTGTAGCCGACTAATCTGCTGTTGCGCCTGCTTAACTTGGCTATGTTGATAGGCATTCGTTCCTAATGACATAATTAAGATCAAACTACCAAGTGCAATACTTAAAACCACGCTACGCTTCATTTGTTGGTTCCTCCTTACTTCTTGATTGGCCGAGCTAACGTTACATCACTACCACTTAGTAAGCTATAAAAGGCGGTGCCAAAGGTGCTTTCGTTAACCTTGTCGCCTACGCCACCTTGTTCAATGATTTTGGTGGCTTTGCCTTGCCACTTTCCTAGCAGAATGGCAGTATGCCCGTTGTTGCCGGCTCCCACACCTTGATTGACGATCACAATATCGCCGGCTTTCGCGTCATTTTCACTAATCTGTTTCAGATATTGATGGCTGCCTTTGGCGTCACTGACCATCGTGCCGGTAAACCAGCCCATATTTGCGGGTACCTTGTAACCAGCCTTATTCAGGGCTAACCAGACAAAACCGGAACAATCGGTTCCGCCGGTTTTGTTAGGATTCTTTAAATCACTGCCTAAATCGGGGCTAGGGTGGGTTTGAACATAATAGAAGTCACCTTTCATACTTTCTGCGTTTTTAACGATACTACCGCCGGAATAGCTCGGGTCACTATCGCAACCTAACTCGGTCAGATCACCGGAACTCGCATTGTCTAACGTATTACCGGCCACGGGATCACTCGCCCCGAACACGGAATACCAGTGATCGGCATACCCGTATCTTTGGCTTAGATACCATTGTTCCGGGTCCTTACTCATGCCCTCGTAATCCATTAACCAGGCTTTGGTCGCTTTGTGCACGTCCGTATACTTAAAGATCTGCTTGTTTGACGCATAGTAACTACTGTTCAATTCTTGATCGAGATAGTCCAACTGCACGCCGAGATTGGTTGCTGATTTGTTTTCTTTGTGGGCTAAGTCCTCCAACTTATCTTTTCGGCCACCTAACCACTGGGCTAAGCCCGTGGCCCCGGAACTGGAATTAACGGACTTGGGATCAAGGCGACTTTCTAGTTGTAAGACCCCCAAGATACCAGCCGCCGCTTGCGGCGTGGCACCATACTTCTGTTTCCAGTGCGCATAGATATTTTTGGCATTTTCTGTCATGCTCTTACTATCTAATTGCGTTTCTGTGGTGGTTGAATTATCACAACTGTTTTCTTGCAATTGACCAGTAAGCGCGGCAATTAGCAAGATGATTAGCAGAAGGGCGCCACCCACAATATAAGCAATCAATTTCCACTTCTTTTTCTTATATTCAAATGACAATACCTGCATTTAATCACCCACTTTGTGCTTGGCCTGATCGACTTGTTTTTGCGCTACTGATTGGTCACTCTGCGCGTTCTTTAAGTCCGACTTAGCCGAATCCACCTTCTTGTCTTTGTCCTTATCTTTACTGCCATCAATCTTGTTGGCGTCATCTAACTTCTTCTGGGCGTCGCTAACTTCGTTCTTAGCGGCATTGAGACTTAACAAGGCTTTTAAATACTTAGCTTTAGGACTGTTCACGCCGGCTAACTTGGTTTGGACAGTCTGGGCGTCTTGCGTATCGTTATGGGCCAGGAAGGCTTGTCCCATTCTCAATAAAACATCAGCGTTCGTCGTAAAGGATAATTGGTTATTAAGCGTATTGGTATCATAATTAACAATCGCTTTTTCGAGTTTCAATTGATCTTTTTGCTTACTCGTCGCCTTAGTTGGTAACTGCCAATCGGCCACTTGACTGCTATCTTGGTTGGCATAAGTCGCATTAACAACCTTGTTCAACTGACTTGGGTCAACGTTTAAGGCTTGCTGGTACTGACCATGCTTTAAAAAGACATTGACTTGCTTAGTTGCAGGGTAGCCGGCCCGTTGCATATCTTTTTGCGCTTCCGACCACTTTTGATCATTTAAAGCGGTCTGAATTTGACCGCTATATTTTAATCGCGTGACCTGGGCTTGGTTCTGGTTAGCTAAGCTTTGATACTTTCGTTCGTCACTTTTATGGACTAAGCCGACGGCCAAAACGGCCACAATCGCCACCCCGGCCATACTCAACCATAAACGTTGTTTGGTTTTCTGCTGGGCCGTTTCAACTGCCTGCCATTCGTGATAGCTCACAAAGTCCTCAATGCCGTTAACCACTTCCGTTAACTCATTTAACGACGTAGCTTTAGCTACTTGTTGTAAATAGTCGTCCGGGTGTTTGGCCAAGGCTTCTTGGGGATTGCTTAGTAGCCGTTCATAGGGCGTCCCCGTCAAGCAAAACAGAATCAGTGCTTTGTATTTGGCTAAATTGCTATGTTTATCATCATAAGGCATGAGTTCATTGGCCCGGTAGGCGTACCAAACATGTTGCATTGGGTAATACCATAGGTTGGCTGGATTCAACGCAATGTGATACTGGCTATCGTTAACCACATGTTGCGCCATAATTTCCTTGGCAATCGCTGACCGGATTGCCTTATTTTCATGTGGCAAGTCCTTTAATGATCTGACTTTATCTGGCAAGATATAAGTTAAAACAACCTTCTGGCCTTGCTCAACCACGTTAACCAACTGTAAGAAATTGGCATCAGCTTCCTTTAATTCGTTTAGCTCACTCAACTGGTCATATCGAAATTGATTGTGATTAAGCTCTAGGATCAACTTGTTTCCTTGCCGTTTGAATGTCCCAACCTCGATATTTAATAGTTGGTTTGATTTACTCATTTAAAGTCCCCCCTTCCTCTTCGGTGGTAGTTAAAGCGTCAATTTCACTGGGGGTTAAGGCCACGCGCTTTTGATAATCCGGTTGCCCGGCTGTCTCACGGTTGTATTTCTCTTGGTAAGCTTCGGGGTCGATTAATCGTAGTTCTTCTTCGGTCAATTCAACTTTCATAAAGGCGCGTTGGCTACCATAGATCATCAGAGCTTCGCCTTGTCTACGACGTTCTAGTAGCTTCTTTTCTTTATCCGAGAACGTCATACGCAATTTGGTAATCACATCATCAACGCCTTTACCGTCAAGACCAAAGAACACTTTGGTGTAGGAGTTCCCAATAATGGCTTCACCAATGTTCTGCCCGGTATCTGTCGTGCCTTCAATCACATCTTGAATTTGCTGCGTTCCGGCAATGGCCCCGGCATTGTATTTTCTAAAACGTTTGTATGCTTGATGGAAAAAGGTGGCGGCCGCTTTGTGCAAAGTCAAAAAGTGAAATTCATCGACAAACAATTTCTTGCGGCTATGCCGATCTTTGGTGATTTCGTCCCACAAATACTGGAAGGTATTCAGATAAGCCGCTGATTGGACTTCCTGTTCACTTTGTAGCGGTTTTAAATCAAAAGAAATGATTTTCCCCTTTAGGTTAACGTTGGTGTGCCCGTCAAATAGGCTATTAGAACCATGGGTATAGCTGCCTAAGATGTAGTAGAAGTCTTTAACCCGACTGAACTTGTCTGCGTCCTTATCAGCCAGTTTCTCCAACTCGTCATAAACATTGGATAAGGTCGGCCACTGATCGTCTTTAATCTCTTTTAAGCGGCTGTATTTCAAAACACCACTGTTGACGTAAGCTTGTTTAACGACATCATCAAGGATTGCCAGTTCAACTTGGGTAATCCCGGTTTTAAGGACTTCAAAGAACCCCTTTAATCGCTGAATTTTATCTTTAACTAGTAAATCAAGGTTTGTGACCGCTTCATCGGCGCTTAGGATTTCTTCGGAGAAAATTTGTAGCGGGTTAATTTTGTACTTAGCATTAGAAGTTAGGTGCAAGACTGCGCCACCCAGGGCTTCGACAATTTTGGTATATTCATTTTCTGGATCAATAATGTAGAGTTGATAGTCTTGAATGGCGTAGCGTAGGATTTTCTGAATCATATAGGTGGTCTTGCCGACCCCCGAGGTCCCGATAATCACTTGATTTTGATTTAGGGTCTTGTTGCGATCCAGCATATCTACGGCAATTAAGCTGTTGGTATCTTTGTTAACTCCTTCAATATCAGATCTAGGCTTCAAGTCCAAAATCTCCGCGTCGTCAAAGGGAAACATGCTACTGGCGACTTCGGTATTACTTTCTTTATAGGTGTAATCCCCCATGAGGTTCTCGTTAATTGGCATGGTTGACCAGAAAGCTTGAAAGGTTGCTTTAACGGGCACTAGGGGCTTCATTTGTAGTTTAATCAACGTATTCTTGACGTTTTCGGTTAAGTCATCTAGTTCTGCTAAACTGTTGGCCCGCAGATAAATGAGCATATGTTGGTACACAAATGTGGTAGAATTATCGAGGTATTTATCTAGTTGCATGTTGGCTGAATCAATATAATTTTGCAGAATCTTCTTTTTATACGGGTCGAACGTATTTAACTTCTGCGCTTCCTTATTTTGAATCGTCTTCTTGTAATAGGTAATCATTGAATTGTTACTGGCGCTGTCGATATATTGCACAATATCGATAACGCCCTTTTTGCGCTTTAACTCTGATAGCCAGTTGCCATACACCCGTTTGGGATAGTCAGCAATCGCTAACACCCGAATAAAATTCTCTCCCGATTGAACGTAGGTGGGGTACTGTTCCCAGCTAAACGGAAATAGTGAATGCAAGCTATCGCGATCAATCAGCTTGGTAAAGTCTTCAACCTCCGGTTTGGGCTTACTACCCGTTTGGCCGCTGTCGCCTTGATTACTTTCTTTTTTAGTTGGCATAAATAAATCAATGACCTTATCACCAAAACTCATCCTGTTTCCCCCCTATCCATTAAAATTGATCAAGTTCTTTAAAATCTCTTGGACTTCTTGACTAGTCAAAACTTTGGCCGTCACATCAAAGTCCGTTAACGCATTTTCAATATCCCGTTTAACCTGTTCGATCTTTTCGTCTAAATGAGTGACCGCTAGGTTTAAGCTCTTAACACTTTTGTCCTTAATTGGCACCTTAACGATTAGCAGATGTTGCTTAGTTGTCATGTTTTTGGATTCTTGGACTTTAGTAAAGTGATCCAAATAACTGGCTATGAGCTGGATTTTGAACTGTTGCTCGGGGTGATCTTTTTGTAAAGCGAGATACCGCCGTTTGAGACCATTGAGATAAGCTGTCATATTGACGGGAATTGTCGGCTCTAAGAACTGTAAGGTGTCATCAACCCCTTCACCTAACGTACTCATGAGAAAGGCGCCATAGTCCTCAAAGACGTCTTGCTGTTCGGTTTCATTAAGTAGATCCAGGTTGATCCCACTAACTTCCAAAATGCCAACGAGATTACCCGTTTTGGTAACTTCGTAATTACCATACATACCCACCACCAAGCTCATGTCATCAATGGTTTCTTTGCCACCATTGATTTTGGGCGGTTGGTAATCCCAATCTAGCCTGGCTGATTTATTGGCGGTTTTGTTCTTCCTCAAACGCATTTAGTTCACCTCGCTTCTTCGGTTTTAAATAAAACAGTTTCTGACCATTGGCATAGCGGCGTTTCAGCTTAAAGTTATCCCGCACTTTAATATTCTTCCGCGCCGCAACTGGCCTAATTGTTAAAATAGCCATGACAATCGTCATGGCTAAGACAACAATCACTATTTTTATCAGGACTAAGATCAGACCATAGGGTGGGATCGCAATAAAAATTAAGCCCACTAGTCCTGCCAGTCCCGCTACGCCAAAATCCTTCAAGGTGTAGTCTTTCCAGATCCCGTAATCTTTATCTACATTCTCTGGGAAGATAAATTCTTTTCCTTTCTTCATTTGGCAGGCTCCTTTTTAAATTAAGTGAATAGGCTGTAAACCCAAGGTAATAGCCAGATAATCGCTGCCGCTAGGGCCACTAAACCAGCCACCCGACCAACCGCGTGATAAACCTCTGATTTCTCTCGCGGATCGTCTGCGTCAGGCATTCTTTTGATAATAATAAATAGCGCCACACAAATCCCGACTAAAACGACCAACCCGGTTAAAATACCTTGAATTGTCTTACCAGCTTGGGTGAGCTTACTTTTAACTTCGCCACCGTCCGCGGCAAAAACAACCTGAGCGTTCATCAATCCCAAGTAAATCGCAGTAGCTCCAGTAGTTGCTAGCGCTTTCATTTTTCTGTATTTTGACATGTTATTCCTCCTTCCTATCGTCTTCTGATGTTCGTAATTGAATTTGTTCTGCCTGCGTTTCTTCTGGCTCACGCTGATAGAACTTATCCAATTGTTCCGCGGCAATTTGCTGGCTTGGTAATGGATATGTGGCTAATTTAACTCGGCCACTTTGGCTCGTGGCTAAGTAATACTCTTTTTCTGACTGACCAAGTTCCTGAGTCTCTAAGACATGTAAATTATGTTCGTAACGACCTAAGGCATTATCAACTTCTAAACCGTAGAAGCCTAAGAAGCCCTCCAGAAAACTCTCACCAAAAAAGGTCATTTCATTTTTGATCTGCTTATATTGATGAGTCGGTTTATCACTTACCAATTTTTCGGCCTTTTTAGCATTTTGACTGTCTTGGTGGCGATTAAACCAACCACTAAGCTTTAACGGCTCAGTCTTCAACTGGCGTTTAACGGTCTTCTTAATCATTGCTTGCCGAACTTCATCGATTGGCTGACCGTCTTGATCTAATATCGCTTGTAGCTGCTTCTGGTCAGTTAGTGCTTGGTCATCATCAACCACAATCGCCTTTTGATCATCATGAACTAGCTTGCCATTAATGCCTTGCCAGCTTTCTACTTTCATTGGATCACCTCCTTATATTGTTTGTTGGGTTAGAAATATTAAACAACTAGCTTTCCCCTAACCCGCCCGGTAAAATGGATTATTAGGAGGGTGACACCTAGAAGTTGCGATTCTAGGTGCTGATCCCCGTTAGCAACTCTACTGCTGACGAGGACGCCCTCTTTTTTTGATTGTTTCTTTATCCATTCAATGCCTTCCAATGAAATTAATTTAACTGTGCCGGTTTCCATTAAATATTCTTCGGGCATGCTATTTGGGTGCCGCCTTAACCATAAGCTTACATATGATCGGTCATGCCCTAGCTTGATAGCGGCTTGGGATAAACTAATCCATTTGTTTTGTCTTGCCACATGCAGGTAACTCCTTTCTTAAATGATTAGCTTAATTATAGCACAAATTGAACACATGTGTGTACATTTATTTTTACATTTTGATTACAAGTGCATACCCCCATCTTTATGCCGGTTCCGGGTTTGGTGTTGCCGTTGCTTTTTCGTCATTTCCCACTCGGTCTCTTTTAAGCCACGTAATTGCTGCTTTCTTAGATAGTCTGTGTTCTTCGCATATAAAATGGTTATTAAGGCTTCGTCCAAAATATTAGTCAGGTAGTTTTTCGGGCTAGTTGGGTAATAATTGATCGCTTGATAGTCCTTAATTTGAGCTTGCTTATATTGATCAAACCTCGTTGTCTGTTGTTTCAAACGGGCTTGCACAGTTTCAATTTGTTTGTGATCCAACTTAGGATCTTGGCCACATTCGCCGATAAACAGTTGCCGGGTGCCATCATGTTTTAAGACCCGTTGTAATCGGTGGTTCTGAATATCTTTTAATTCAATTTTACCTAACAGGTAATTCAAACCGGCTTGGTGTTGCTGACTAGTAAAGACTACCGGTGGCTGCTGTTGCAATTGACTAAGATCATCGGCGCTTAATGGCTTTAATTCTGGGTCATAGTAAACCACAGCGGTATAGATTTGCTCCTTGTCAATCGTCTCTAGCTTATCCAGGTCACTGTCCGGAAAAGCAGTCATTAGAATGCTGTCGTATTGGGTTTGCACCACGGCTTTAACTTCCCGCATGACCCGTAAATCTTTCACCGCTTTCGAAATGAATTCGAGTTCGTTAGGTTGATAAGCGGCTAGCATGCCCCGATCAGTATGCTTCAAATCGTCTAACTGGTGACCATGTTTGGTTAGTACCGTGGTTAATTGCTTCTCAATTGTTTGGGCCTGCTGATTAACTAACTGCCAGCTGGTATATGGCCGCTTGGTAAACGTCAATAATTGCTGGGTTAATAAGTCACTTCGAATATCCGCTAACCGTTCTGCCAATTCGCTACCCTTAAAAATCGTTTGTTCACTATTAGTTTCTTTAATCAGTTCCCGTCGTTCAGCTGCGGTTGTCTGTTCAAAATTAAGTTCCGGATAAAGCTTTTTCGTTGCTCGTTCCACCACTTTATTTAACAACTGGTTAGCTTGTGCTAGTGATGTCGTTTGCTGGTCAATAGTCAGCAGTTGCTTGGTTACATCTTCACCAATGGCATGTTTGATTAATAAGCTGTTTTTCCAATTAAACAGCATGCGCTGTTTATCATCTAAATGTTCTAAATCGACATAGGTTTTCAATTGCTGACTTAGATGACTAATTGTGTGTTTTTCAGAGAACGATAGCTCGTCAGTTAACGCGTCAAAATGTTCATGATTTCTTATCTTTTCGTCAAGATTGTGATATTTAGCTTGGGCGCTTCTTTGTGCGCTAACTTGTTGATTAAATGCTTTTCGATTTTTTCTTTGGCTGTTAATGCCTTCGTGTTGGGTAGGTGTCTCTTGAATCCCTTGATCGAAAAACGATTTTTCACTAATCCGATCCGGAATATTTTTTTGTGCTAAAGACTGATTAACACTTGTTGCCCAATTATGCCGCCACTCATTAATTTTTTCCTTTTTATCCCAATCAACCAACCAAATTTTTCTTTGTTTTGGAAACCCGCTTTTGGTTAAAAGTTGCTTGCCATTTTCATCTTTAATGTACTGCGTCTTTGCTTTTAATCCCCAACTACCATCGGGGTTAAATGGGCGATTGGTTAACATCACATGTGCATGCGGATTGTCTGGGTGATCGCGATGAATTGCTACGTCAGCTACCATACCTTGATCGACAAAATTTTCTTGCACATATTTTGTCAGTAATTCTTTCTGTTCGGATTCACTTAATTCTACCGGTAAAGCCACGTTAAATTCTTTTGCATACCGTGAGTTTGATTTACGATCGTTCTTTTCAACTTCATTCCATAATTTTTCTCGATCACTGGCCCATTCTGGTGTATTTTTGGGGGTTAAAATAAAGATTTCTGGCATAACCGAGCGGGCATAAAAATAGTGGCGGCCTTCTTGATTATCAAATAATTTTTCACCACTTCGATAAGCGGAACTGGCAATCGCACTTCGTCCTTTTCCAGCACTAATATTACTAAAACTCATATGAAATATTGCCATGTTAGTCACCTCTTTACTTTGATTCTATGGGCTTGACTTTGTTGTCGCCATCGGCGACTTCTAATACAGGTTTTTATGGGTTATAATAACATAGAATTTATTCTATGTGTAAGTGCGCATTGACCTCGTTTCACTCGGTCTTCTGATTCTCTTAACTTTAACTTAGTGTATGCCTTCCGCTTAGCTATTTCAACTTTTATCCTTTGACTTAACATTCTCTTTATGATATAGTGTCTGTGATTATTTCTAATATGATTGGAGGGATCGTTATGTCTCAAAGTAACTTAGAAAAACAAGAAGCTAAATTAAAAGCCCTTAATCAAAAAATTAAGGACGAAAAAAATAAGATTGAACAACGGCTAGGTAAACAAATCATCAGTCAAACCAATTTAGATTATGCTAATTTGTCTAACGATCAGATTAAGCTTTTAGCCAAGCAATTTTCTGAATTTTTAAAGGTAAAGTCCGTAGATCATTAGCCATACGAGATGGGGAAATTCCATGTCTAATCAATATGAATTTAAATTACGGCAATCTAAATACTATGAAAATCGGCAAGCCCGCAAAGCCCGTTCTCGCCGACTAATTCAAAAAGGGGCTTTATTAGAAAAGTACTTTCAAGCTAATAACCTCTCGGTCGAACAAACCGAAGAACTTTTAAAAACATTTGCCGATTACGTTAATGCCCATAAACCGAATAAACTCAAAAACGATCAACCTAATAACTAGGCCGATCGTTTTTATTTTCTGGATCATTTTTAGGCTTGATTTCTGGGTTCTGATCCACAAAATCTTTTAACTGTTTTTGAATTCTTTTACTAGTTTTGTCTTTAACTGATTTAAGCGCTAAGTTTGCTCTAATTTGTAATCCTTGAATGCCATTGTCATATGTCCACCGTTTAATTTTAGCCATGTCATTAGTTCGATAATAATTGGCAATTAGTTCGTTCCATTGATCCCACTTATCTAACGGCACATTGATTAGGCCTGCACCACCGTCAATCATAATTTTATTAGCACTTAAAGTCGCCGTCCTTTTGTTCCCGTCCCAAAAGATTTGTTGGCGCATATTATGATACATGACAGTCAATGCTTTATCAGTAATCGTCGTTCGTGGATCAGCCAAGATTTTTTGTAAAAAGGATTGTTCTTGTTTTTCGTTAATTAAAGGTGGTTCAAAAAAGTCTTCACTACCTAAATCAACTCCTCCTTTCCCTTGCCGTAATTCTCCCGGTACTAAGGCGTCTTCCGCTGCCACAATCTTGTTGATTTGTTTTTCCATGGTTAACGTTAAAGGGGAATTTTGAGCAGTGATATATTGCCACCCACGCTTTAAATTAACAATCGTCAAAACATCTTCAACAGGTACTCCTGCTACGCTCATACCGTCCATAATAGTTTGTGTTTGTGGCAAAGTGGTATTAACGCCTTCAAAACGAGCATTAGTATGCACTAACTTGGTAAAGTTTGCTCGGGCAAACCGTTGGTTTTCTGCAGCTGTGAATTTATACTTGTCCATATATGTTCGAGTTTTAGCCATATTTTGTGCCTCCTTTCTATTTCAGTCACTGATTATTTGACCTGTCCATGTTAAATCACAAAATGCTTTTCGTTGATAATTTGCTCTTGGCGTTTATCTAAGAGGTAAGTGGGTAACGCGTCAAACAGCTTGCGTTTATCAGGATCTGGATTATATGCCGCTTGTTCCCAAATGTCTTGAATATTGACTGCCCAGGGGTCAGCCAACAATTGATCAATTGTTGCGATTTCTTTGCTGGGTTTGGTCATTTAAAAAGCTCCTATCCCGTTTTTCTAGCTCAGCTATCGTCAATTCGGCCACTTAAGGCACCTATTTTTACTTCTAAGCGATTTTAAAGCAGTTTTAATATAATTATGCATGTAACACTTAAAACGGCTTAAATGAGTCCATATGACGTTTAATTTCAAGAACGCTCATTGTCAGTTTTCTGTTCTTCGGGGTGTTTGGCCGCATATTCTCTAGCCGCTTGTTTATTCCACCAAACGCCAAATAGGTTTTGCATGGTGCCGTACAAGTAGTTTTCCACGTTCTTGATATGCTTTTCATTGCTTCTTAGGGCGTTAAAGTAGCGTCTCAAGGCTTTAGTCATCAAAGATTTTAGTTCTTCATCGTCTAGTGGGATTAGAACGCCAATGTCCTGATGATCCTTCTCAACTCGGTACTTAGCATTTAAGATAATGCCAATGAACCGGCGCATTTGTTGTGGAGTTCGGCACCAGAAGCTAAGTAATTGCACGGCTTCGGGTTCTAAGAAAACGGGGAGCCTACTGTCTTCATCAGTTAAGAAGTCATTAGCATGGTTCACCAAATCCTTGTTTTGCTTTTCTAGTTCTGCTGGTGAGAATTGGGCTGTGGAAAAGTCCAA